>JBGSLE010000533.1:0-6653 GCA_041740875.1 Pontiella sp.
CACAATCACTTCAAGCGTGTGCGGGTTGCAGATGTCTTCAGCCGCCGTGCGGCCAATGATGCGCTGCGCCAGCGAAACGAGTTCGTCGTCGCCTTCGACGATGGCGCCCACTTCGATGCCGTTGAGGGTGTGGCAGTCCTCTTCCGTGATGATGATGTCGTGCGAAACGTCCACCAGCTTGCGGGTAAGATAGCCGGAGTCGGCGGTCTTGAGCGCGGTGTCGGCAAGACCCTTGCGCGCACCGTGGGTGGAAATGAAGTATTCCAAAACCGACAACCCTTCGCGGAAGTTCGACAAGATCGGGCGTTCGATAATTTCGCCCGAAGGCTTGGCCATCAGGCCGCGCATGCCGGCCAACTGGCGGATCTGCTGGCGGCTGCCGCGGGCGCCGGAGTCGACCATCACATAGACAGGGTTCAGCTCGTGGACCGACTGCTGGTTCATCGGGTCGTCATTGTTTTCGAGCACGTCGAACAGCTTGTTGGTCAGCTTGTCGTTGGTGTCGGTCCAGATGTCGATGATCATGTTGTAGCGTTCACCCTCGGTGATGAGACCCTTCCGGTGCTTGGCTTCAACCGCCTCGATCTCCTTGCGGGCCGTCGCGATTATCTCCGGCTTGTCCAGCGGAATGATCATGTCGGAAAGACCGATCGACATGCCGGACAGGGTGGCATACTCGTAGCCGAGGTTCTTGAGCGCGTCGAGCACCTTGACGGTCTGGTTGTGCCCGGCAATCTCGTAGCACTGCTCGATCAGCGAAGCGACCACCTTCTTCGTGGCGGTCTTGTTGATGAAGCCCATTTCAGTGGGCCAAACCTCGTTGAAGAACACGCGGCCGACCGTGGTGGTGATCACGGAGCGTTCTTGATCCCCGTTGCGGGTTTCGCGGCGATAGTCCGGGTTGCGGTAACGGATGCGGTTGTGGAGCTTGAAAACACCTTCGTCGAAGGCGGTATGCACTTCATGCACATCCCGCAAGATATGTAGGTGCTCGACCCCCTTCTTGACCCCCTTCTTGCGTTCCATCAGGTAGGTCTGCGATTCGGAGGTGAGGTAGTAGCAACCCAGCGCGATGTCCTGCGTCGGCGTCGTGACCGGCTTCCCGCTCGACGGCGAGAAAATATTGTTGGTGGCCAGCATCAGGCTCTTCGATTCGACCTGCGCCTCGACCGACAGCGGAACGTGGACGGCCATCTGGTCACCGTCGAAGTCGGCGTTGTAGGCGGTACAGACCAGCGGGTGAAGCTGGATGGCTTCGCCCTCGATCAGCACGGGCTCGAACGACTGGATCGAAAGGCGGTGCAACGTCGGAGCGCGGTTGAGCATGACGGTGTGGCCGCTGGTCACCTCTTCGAGGATGTCCCATACTTCCTCCACCTCGCGCTCGATCATCTTCTTGGCGCTACGCACGGTATGGACGACTCCACGCTCCTTGAGCTTGCGGATGATGAACGGCTCGAACAACACCAGCGCCATCTTTTTCGGCAGGCCGCACTGGTTCAGCTTCAGGGTGGGGCCGACGACGATTACGGAACGTCCGGAATAGTCGACGCGCTTGCCGAGCAGGTTCTGGCGGAAGCGGCCCTGCTTGCCTTTGAGCATATCGCTCAGCGACTTCAGCGGGCGGTTGCCCGGGCCCGTTACCGCGCGGCCATGGCGACCGTTGTCGAACAGCGCGTCGACCGACTGCTGCAACATGCGCTTTTCATTGCGGATGATCACTTCCGGCGTCTTGAGCGCAAGCAGCGTGCGCAGGCGGTTGTTGCGGTTGATGACGCGGCGGTAAAGGTCGTTGAGGTCGGAGGTCGCGAAACGGCCGCCTTCGAGCGGGACGAGCGGGCGGAGATCCGGCGGAATGACCGGCAGTACTTCCATGACCATCCACTCCGGGCGGGAGTTGCTCTTGATGAACCCTTCCATCACCTTCATCTGGTTGACGAGCTTCTTGCGCGTCTGCTTGGAGCGGGTGTTCATCATGGCCTCTTCAAGCTCGATCAGGGTCTTGGCCGGATCGATCTTGCAAAGCAGGTCGCGGACGCCTTCGGCGCCAATCTTGGCAACGAAGTTTTCGTCGCCGTAGTTGTCGCACGCCTCGCGGTATTCCTCTTCGGAGAGGAGCTGCTTTTCCTTGAGCGGGGTTTCGCCGGGATCAACCACGATGTAGTTGTCGTAGTAGAGCACCCGTTCGAGGTTGCGCATGGTCATGTCGAGAATCAGCCCCATGCGGCTCGGGGTGGCCTTGAAGAACCAGATGTGCGAAACCGGCACGGCAAGCTCGATGTGCGCCATGCGTTCGCGGCGCACGCGCGACAAGGTGACTTCGACGCCGCAACGGTCGCAGATCACGCCCTTGTGCTTGATCCGCTTGTATTTGCCGCATGAGCACTCCCAGTCCTTGGTCGGGCCGAAAATGCGCTCGCAAAACAAGCCCCCTTTTTCGGGCTTGAAGGTCCTGTAGTTGATGGTTTCCGGATTCTTGACTTCGCCGTGGCTCCACGAGCGGATGGCTTCCGGCGACGCGAGCGTAATGTTCGCGTAGTCGCCGAGCGTGTCCTGCTTGACTCCGAAAATGTCTGCAACACTGCTTGAATTATGTTCCACCGGTATTCCTCCTGCAGTCTAAAAACTAGGTCGAATGGCGCGCAGTCTAGGATGAGAGAATGGTCTCTCCGTCAATGTTCTTCACCTGGAAGTTCAGTCCCAGTCCCTGTAGTTCCTTGATCAGCACGTTGAACGACTCCGGGCGGCCGGAATCCAGGACGTTTTCGCCCTTGACGATCGCCTCGTACATGCGGGTACGGCCGGCGATGTCGTCGCTTTTCACCGTCAGGATTTCCTGCAAGGCGTGCGCCGCGCCATAGGCTTCGAGCGCCCACACTTCCATTTCGCCGAAGCGTTGGCCGCCGTATTGCGCCTTGCCGCCCAGCGGCTGCTGGGTAACCAGCGAATAGGGTCCCACCGCACGTGCGTGGATCTTTTCGCTGACGAGGTGGTGCAGCTTGAGCATGTAGATCACGCCCACCACCACGCGCTGTTCGAACCGCTCACCGGTACGCCCGTCGTAGAGAATGGTCTTGCCGTCGTTCGACAAACCGGCCTCGCCGAGGAGTTCGCGGATTAGCTTTTCGGATATACCGTCGAAAATCGGCGTCGCCGCATGCATGCCCAGATGCTTGCACGCCCATCCCAGATGGGTTTCCAGCACCTGCCCGACATTCATGCGCGAAGGCACGCCAAGCGGATTGAGCACGATATCGACCGGTGTGCCGTCCGGCAGGAAGGGCATGTCCTCCTCGGCAACGATGCGGGAAATGACCCCCTTGTTACCGTGGCGTCCAGCCATCTTGTCGCCGACCGAGAGCTTTTTCTTGGTGGCGATATAGACCTTGACGGACTTGACGATGCCGGCATCCACCTCTTCGCCGCTTCCGGCGCGATCAAGGGAGCGATCCTTGTCATCCTTGGCTTCGACGAACTTGTTGCGGTATTCGTCGATGATGCCCATGATCTTGATGCGGATCGGGCTCGGATCGATCTCCACGTGTTCGTAGTTGGCCGCCAGCTTGCGCAACAGCGTCTTGGTGATCTTGCGGTTGGCCGGGATGATCACGTCGCTGTTTTGACCATTGAGCACATCGAGCGGAATCTTTTCGCCCAAGAGGATGTTCGAGAGCGATTCGGTCAGATCCTCGGTCAACTGCGCCACCACGTCTTCATGGCGGTCGTTGATCTCGTTCTGCAGCTTCTTGATGTCGGTCGGCTTGTCCGTCTTGAGGGCGGAGTTCTTGGAGGAAACCTTGACGTCCATCACGATGCCGTAGGTGCCCGAGGGCGCCTTCAGCGAGGTGTCGCGGACATCGGCGGCCTTTTCGCCAAAGATGGCGCGCAGCAAGCGCTCCTCGGGAGCCAGCTCGGTTTCGCTCTTGGGGGTGATTTTACCCACCAGGATGTCGCCGGGCTTCACTTCCGCGCCAATCTGTATGATGCCGTCATGGGAGAGGTTCTTGAGCGCATCTTCGCCGACATTCGGAATGTCGCGCGTGATTTCCTCGGGTCCCAGCTTGGTATCGCGGGCACCGCATTCGAACTCTTCGATGTGGATGGAGGTGTAGACATCCTCGCGAACCATCTTTTCGTTGATCAAGATGGCGTCTTCGAAGTTGTACCCGCTCCACGGCATGAACGCGACCACCACGTTTTTGCCCAACGCGAGTTCGCCCTCGTCCGTGCCGGCGCCATCGGCCAGCACATCGCCTTCGGCAATCTTCTGTCCGGCATGGACGGTCGGTCGCTGATTGAGGCAGGTACCGGCGTTCGAGCGCATGAACTTGCGCAGGCGGTAGGATTGGTATTCGCTCTCCGACGTCTTTTTCGTCGGCATCTTGCCGTCCTTGGAGACGACAATCTTTTCCGCCGAAACATAGGCGACGCTACCGGCCGCCTTGGCGGTGATGAGCACACGCGAGTCGCGGGCCAGGCGGCCTTCGATGCCGGTACCCACATAGGGGCGTTCCGACTTCATCAGGGGAACGGCCTGGCGCTGCATGTTCGAACCCATCAGCGCGCGGTTGGCGTCGTCATGCTCAAGGAACGGAATGAGCCCTGCGGCAATGGAAACCACCTGCTTGGGCGAAACATCCATGTATTCGACGTCGGCCGGGGCTACTTCGCGGAAGTCGCCGCGCACGCGCACCATGACGCGGTCGTTTACGAAGCGCTTGTCCTTGTCGAGCGGCGCGTTCGCCTGCGCAATGACATAGCGCTCCTCTTCGTCGGCCGTGAGCCAGTCGATGTCCGTGCTGACTTTGCCTTTCGCCACCTTCAAATAGGGGGTGACGATGAAGCCGTACTCGTTGACCTTTGCGAAGGTCGAAAGCGAGGAGATCAAGCCAATGTTCGGCCCTTCCGGCGTTTCGATCGGGCAAATGCGGCCATAGTGCGAACTATGCACGTCGCGCACTTCGAAGCCGGCGCGATCGCGGTTCAGGCCTCCCGGTCCCAACGCCGAGAGGCGGCGCTTGTGCGTCAGCTCGGAGAGCGGGTTGGTCTGGTCCATGAACTGGGACAGCTGGCTGCGCCCGAAGAAATCCTTGATCACGGCGGAAAGCGCCTTCGGATTGATCAGTTTCTGCGAAGAAAGGCTATCAACCGTCGTGTCGAAAATGGTCATGCGCTCTTTGACCAGGCGCTGGATGCGCGCCAAGCCAACACGGCACTGACCTTCGAGCAATTCGCCGACGGTGCGGATGCGGCGGCTGCCAAGATGGTCGATGTCGTCAAGCGTCCCCTCGCCCATGCGGATCTTGAGCAGGTAGCGCAACGCTTCGACGACGTCCGTCTCTTCAAGCGTAAGCGACTCGCTTTTGATGCCGAGCTTTTGCTGGATCTTGTAGCGGCCAACGCGGCTGAGGCTGAAGCGCGTTTCATCGAAGAACAGGCGCTTGATCATCTGGCGCGCGGAAGCGGTCGTGGGCGGATCGCCCGGACGCAGCTTCTGGTAGAGATCCTTCAGCGCCTCGTCGACGGTCCGCGTGGTATCGGACTGGACGCTCTTCAGGAAGAGCCCCTGATCCCAGGAGACATTCACGACGCCGACTTTCTTGTAGCCGGCAAGCTTCATGCGCTGGATCATGTCAACCGTCAGGTTGTCATAACGGCGGCCGATCACCGATTCGGAATCGGCGTCGACCACGTCGTTGCTCAGCACCAGGTTGTCGAGATCCGCTTCGTCGTGCTTGCCCTTGGAAAGCGAAAACTCGTCGTATTTGTAGTAGAGGCCGAGGATATCCTCGTCAGTGGCGTAACCCAGGGCGCGAAGGAAGGTCGACGCCAAAAACTTGCGCCGGCGGCGCTTGCGGTCGAGGTAGATGTAGATCAGGTCGTTGGTATCGAATTGCGCCTCGATCCAGGATCCGTGGTCGGGAATGATGCGGAACGAATGCAGGGTCGATCCGTTTGCATGCTGGGCCTGCTCGAAGCAGATGCCCGGGGAGCGGTGCAGCTGGCTGACGATCACGCGTTCCGCGCCGTTGACGACGAAGCTGCCGCTGTCGGTCATCAGCGGTATCTCACCCATGAACAGGGTGTCTTCGCGCATGTTTTCGCCTTCGCGCAGCTTGAACGTCACATAGAGCGGAGCGGAGAAGGTTTCACCTTCGCGCAGCGACTCCAGATGGTCCAGCTTGGGTTTCTTGATTTCGTAGCTGACGAAATCGAGCGCGATCTGGCCGTCATAGCTTTCGATCGGGAACGCCTCGCCCAGCACCGCTTGCAAACCCATCTTTTTACGACGGGAAGGCGCAACGTCTTGTTGCAGGAAGTCCCGGTAGGAATTCAATTGGATTTCGATCAAGTCAGGCGCGTCGAGCGCGTCGGTCAGCTTGCCAAAGTTTTTTCTATCAGCCATCCCGCACCTTCAAGGTTTATATTGGAGAACGCTTGTTCCCCTTTGGGTCGCAAAGGGGAACAATCACATGCCATCGCAACGATGACTCGGTCTGTATGAATCCAAGGAAATCCGGGGATTTACTTGATTTCGATCGTTGCTCCAGCGGCTTCCAGCTTTTCCTTCCAAGTCTTGGCGTCGTCCTTGGACACGCCAGTCTTGATGGTAGCCGGGGCGCCGTCAACCAGATCCTTGGCTTCCTTGAGGC
>JBGSLE010000534.1:0-2428 GCA_041740875.1 Pontiella sp.
ACCCTGCTCGAACTCGCCGGCCTGCCGCCGAAACCCGCCGAGCACGTGGACGGCACCAGCCTCGTGCCGCTGCTCAAGCGCAGCGGTCCGTTGGCGGATCGCGAGCTGTTTTGGCACTATCCGCACTACCACAAGACCAACCCCTACGGCGCGGTGCGTTCCAGCAATTGGAAGCTCATCGAATTTTTCGAGGACGGCGAGCTGATGCTCTTCGACCTGGCAAAGGATCCGACCGAACAGGACAACCTTGCGCAGTCGCATCCGGAAAAGGCGCAGGAGCTTTTGGCGAAGATGCGGGCGTGGCGCAAGGCGGTCGATGCGCAGATGCCGTCGCCCAACCCGGCCTACGATGCCGAGAAGGGCGAGGGCAAGAAAAAGGATTCCAACAAGACGAAAAAGAAAAAGTGAGCGTGGTGGCATGAAGCGGGTGCTTTGGTTTTTGTTGGCGGTGGCGTCGGCCGGCGTGCAGGCGCAGCGGCTGGAAGAGCCGCTGAACGGCGGCTGGCGGTTTTTGCCGGGCGATCTCCCGGGTGCGGAAGCGCAGGCGTTCGACGACACCGGCTGGCGGACGCTGGACGTGCCTCACGACTGGGCGTTCGAGGCGGACTATGCCAAGGATGCGGCGCAGTCGGACAAGGGCGGCTACAAGCCCGGCGGCATCGGCTGGTACCGGAAGTCGTTCGGTTTCAATCCGGCCTGGGAAGGCCGGCGGGTCTTCGTCGAGTTCGACGGCGTCTTCATGAACAGCGAGGTTTGGATCAACGGCCATTATCTCGGCAAGCGGCCCTACGGCTATATCGGATTTGGCTACGACCTCACCGGCCAGCTCAAGCCCGGCGCCAACGTGCTGTCCGTGCGCGTCGATAGTTCGCGGGAGCCGGCCGCGCGCTGGTACCACGGCTGCGGCATCTATGGCCAGGTGAGGCTGGTGGCGAAAGCGCCGGTCCACATTGCGAGGGATGGCGTGTTCGTGCACACCCCGGAGGTGTCGGAAAACAGCGCAACGGTGGTGGCGGCGGTCGAGGTGGAAAACCGAACGGAAGCGACCGTGGTGTCCCACGAAATCAGGGAAGCGGAAACCGGCAGGGTGGTGGCGACGGGCAAGGGCGCGGAATGCACCATGCAGATCAAGAACCCCCGGCGCTGGTCTCCGGAGGCGCCGCGTTTGTACCTGCTGAAGACGAGCGTCATGCAGGGAGGCAGCGTACTGGACGCGGTGGAGACCCGCTTCGGCGTCCGCACCGTCCGCTGGGAGACCGCCACTGGCTTTTGGCTCAACGGAAAAAACATCAAGCTCAAGGGCGTGTGCGACCATTTGGAAGCCGGCCCGGTCGGCGCGGCGTATCCCGAAGAACTGCTGCGCTGGAAGATCCAACTGCTCAAGGCGATGGGCTGCAACGCCATCCGCACCGCCCACAATCCGCAGGTGCCGGCGTTCTACGACCTGTGCGACGAACTGGGCATGCTGGTGATGGATGAAATCTTCGACGGCTGGGACAAGAAGGCCGCGGAGGACTACGGCAAGCAGGCGTTCGACGAATGGTGGGAGCGCGACCTGCGCGACTGGCTCAAGCGCGACCGCAACCATCCAAGCGTCGTCGTCTGGAGCCTGGGCAACGAAACCAGGGGCGAGATCGCCAAGGAGCTGGTGCGCGTCTGCCACGAACTCGATCCGACCCGGGCCACGACCTCCGGCCATTCCAGTTCGGAGCAGATGGATGTGTTGGGCGTCAACGGCCACAGTGAAAAGAGGCACTTCTACGACCGCGCGCCGGACAAGCCGTTCGTCGCCACCGAGGCGCCGCACACCTGGCAGGTGCGCGGCTTCTACCGCACCCAGTCCTGGTTCCGCGACGGCTTTCCCAGCAAGAAGCAGGATCCCTTCCCGTGCCCCGACCTGGCCGAGAAGGAAATCTTCACCTACGACTGGACCGCCCCCGGCGGCCGGGGCAACGGCAAGCAAATCTTCAACTCCTCCTACGACAACGCCATGGTGCGCATCACGGCCCGCAAGAACTGGGAGCTGGTGCGCGACCTGCCGTGGTATGCCGGCCACTTCCGCTGGACGGGCTTCGACTACCTCGGCGAGGCGGGCTATGTCCACGGCGGCTGGCCCTTCCGCGCCTTCATGGGCGGCGCGCTCGACCTGGCCGGCTTCGAAAAAGACCTCTACTATTTCTACCAGAGCCAATGGACGGACGCGCCGATGGCGCACATCCTGCCGCACTGGACGCATCCGAAAATGGCCGCCGGCACCCAAATCCCCGTCTGGGTCTATTCCAACTGCGACGAGGTCGAACTCTTCCTCAACGGACGATCGCTCGGCAAGGACCGCCCCGGAAAGGCATGGGACCAGATGCAGTGCGACTGGATGGTGCCGTGGACGCCCGGCACGCTCGAAGCCGTCGGCTACCGCAACGGCAAGGCC
>JBGSLE010000535.1:0-2910 GCA_041740875.1 Pontiella sp.
AGATCAGGGCCCGGGTCTCGGCGGTCTGCCGGGCGGGATCGGTGATCGGGGTGGTGACGGGGGCGGCGTCGGTGATCACCAGCAGGGTGCGGATGAGCCCGGCCAGTTCCGGGGCACCGTCGGGGCGGGCTTCCTCGGTCAGCCGCCGCAGGATGGTGCGCAGCAGGCGTGCGTCCATATCGGCCCGCTGGACATAGCGGCCCAGCCAGAAGAGATTGTCGGCCACGCGGCTCGAGAGGTTGGCGTCGCTGCGCTGCGGTTCGATGTTGGTTTCGTCGGGGGGCAGCAGCGTAACGTGTCCGACCTCGCCGCGGGCTTTCACCCAGGCATCCTTCGATCCGCCGCCGCCCTCCATGCTGACGATGGACGAATCCGCCTGCGGCGAGGTACGCACCAGTCCGCCGGGCATCACCTTCCATCCGTTTCCGTCGGCCACGATGAAGGCCCGCAGCATGGTATTGCGCGGCACCAGCCGCGACGCCTGCCAGCAGGGGGAGGAGGAGAGGGCCACGCTCTCCTGCGCAATGAACTGGCTGGGTTCCGTCCGGATCCGTTCCGCGAGGGCGGCGCGGTCGGCGGGCGCGAGCGACCGCACAAAAACCGGATTTTCCCGCTGGTCGGAAAAGGCGCGCTTGATCACCCAGCGGTCAAACTCGTCGAGCACCAGCCGGCACTCGTTTTCCTGGCCGCACCAGAAGGTCGGCAGGGTGGCCAGCCGGGGTTCCTCGCCGGTCAGGTTGCGGCAGAGGGTCGGGAAAAAGGGGAGCAGGGCGGGGGTTTCGGCCAGGCCGCTGCCCAGTGCGTTGGCAATGGCCACTTCGCCGTCGATCGCCGCCTGGACGAGGCCGGGAATGCCCAGCAGCGAATCGCCGGAAAGCTCGAGCGGATCGCACAGCGCATCGGCCTGTCTGCGCAGGATCACGTCCACTTTGCGCAGGCCCGAGAGGGTCTTGAGAAACACCTGGCTGCCGCGCACGGTGAGGTCGTTTCCCAGCACCAGCGGGTACCCGAGGTAGCGGGCAATATAGGCCTGCTCGAAATAGCTGGAGCTGTGCGCGCCGGGCGTCAGCACGACAATGTGCGGATGCGCTTTTCCCGCAGCC
Source organism: Pontiella sp. (assembly GCA_041740875.1). GTDB lineage: Bacteria > Verrucomicrobiota > Kiritimatiellia > Kiritimatiellales > Pontiellaceae > Pontiella. Next base: position 1,104 of record JBGSLE010000535.1, read on the forward strand.
ATCCGTTCGAGCGTTTTACGCAGGGCCACGAAAAACGGCGCCAGCCGTTCCACATGGCATTCGCGGTACATGGTTGGAAAGGTGCGCGCCATCATCAGCCGGTTTTCCAGCGCGTAGCCCGCGCCAGGGGGCGACTGGCAAAGATCCTTCACCACGTTCCATTGGCCGTCCGGCGAACGGGCGAGGTCGACGGCGTGTAGCGTGAGGTAGTTTCCGCCGGGCGGCCTGATCGGACAGCAGGGGCGCAGAAAGTTCGGGTTGGATAAAAGCAGCTCGCTAGGCAGCACATTGGTTGCCAGGAGCTTCTGCTCCGAATAGAGGTCGGCCAGGACCAGATTGAGCACCCGCATGCGCTGGGCCAGGCCGGCGGCCAGTTCGTCCCATTCGTCGGGGTCGATCATCAGCGGAACGGGGTCGAGCATCCACGGGTGGCTGGTGCCTTTTTCGTCTTCGTAGACGTTATAGGTCACCCCGTTTTCGCGGATCATGCGCTCGGTGCGTTTCCAGCGGGCGTCGATGTCCTCGGCGCCATAGGCTTCCAGGTGCCGGAGCATCTCTTGCCAGTGCGGGCGGGCCGTGCCGTCGGGAGCCCGCATTTCCGGATACGCGCCCGGCAGGGGCTGGAAGGTGTCGATCATGGAGCCCACGGTTGGAGCCTTTCGCTAGCAGCGCCGCAGATCGAGTGTGACGGGCATTTCCGGATTGCGGGGAACGCGACGCATTTGGAACGGGCCGGGGGAGTGTCCCAGCGTGCGGAAACGTTCGGCGCGCCGGGTTTCGGCTGCGAGGGCATTGATCGGAAACTGTTCATGGCTTCGGCCGCCGGGGTGGCTGACGTGATAGGTGCATCCTCCAATGGCGCGCGCATTCTGCCGATCCACCAGATCGAACACAAGCGGCGCGTGCACTGGAATGGTAGGGTGCAGACAGCTCGGCGGCTGCCAGGCGCGGTAGCGTACGCCGGCCACGAAGACACCCGGCTGATCCGTGGCGGTCAGCGGAAGTTCAATGCCGTTGACGGCGATGGAGTGCCGCTGCTCGTTGAACCCGCTGACGCTGAGCTGCAGCCGTTCGAGGGAGGAGTCCACATAGCGCGCGGTTCCGCCTCCGCCGGCCTCTTCGCCGAGCACCAGCCACGGTTCGATCGCCTGCCGCAGCTCGATGGTGGCGCCGTCGATCGTGACGGTTCCAATCACCGGGAAACGGAACTCAAAATGGGTGGCGAACCACTCCTGCCGGAACGGGAAGCCGGCATTGTTGAGGCGTTCCACCACCGTTGCAAAATCCTGCTGCACAAAATAGGGCAGCATGAAGCGGTCGTGCAGGTGGGTAAGCCAGCGGGTCAGCGGCTCGTCGCAGGGGTTTTCCCAGAAGTCGGCAATCAGCGCGCGCAGCAGCAGTTGCTGGGTCAGGCTCATGCGGGCATGAGGCGGCATTTCAAAGCCGCGGAATTCGACGAGGCCGAGCCGTCCGGTCGGGCTGTCGGGCGAATACATTTTGTCGATGCAGAATTCAGCGCGGTGCGTGTTGCCGGTCAGGTCGGTGAGCAGGTGGCGGAAGACGCGGTCGACCAGCCACGGCGGGATGGATGCTTCGTTCCGGTTCGGGATCTGCTTGAAGGCCAGCTCCATTTCGTAGGCGGCGTCGGGTCGGCCTTCGTCGACGCGCGGCGCCTGCGAAGTGGGGCCGATGAAGAGGCTGCTGAAGAGGTAGCTCAGCGACGGGTGGTTCATCCAGTAGCCGATGAGCGACTTGAGCAGGTCGGGCCGCCGCAGAAAGGGCGAGTCGGCCGGGGTGGCGCCGCCCA
>JBGSLE010000536.1:0-2812 GCA_041740875.1 Pontiella sp.
CGATCGCTCCCTTTATTTCCACTATCCGCACTACCGCACCACGATGCCGCACTCCTCGATCGTGAAGGGTAATTACAAGGTCATCCACTTCTACGAAACGCCCGTGCGCTTCCCCGCCTGGAATCCGGCCATGCTCTTCGACCTGGCCAGCGACCCCGGGGAATACCGCAACATGGCCGACGAACAGCCCGCATTGGCGCAGGCGCTCTTTGACGACCTGACCAACCACTTGGCGAGCGCAGGGGGCCGCGTCCCGGCCAACAATGCCGCCAACTACAACCCGTCGATCTACCAAGCCGCCGACGAATACAACAGCCGGGTGATCAACGGCCCCTTCGTCGGCACGCGTGCGCCGGGGGGCGACGAAGCGGCCCAAATCCAAACCTTTAGCGGCTATTGGATGGATTCCTGGGGCGTCAACCTAGGACTGTTGGCGGACGACTATGACGGCGACGGGCTCGCCAACCTGGCGGAATATGCGCTCGGCGGCGATCCGACGGATGGGCTCGACCTCGGCAGCGTTCCTGCCTTCACGCGCTCGGGCGGCGCATTCCGCTATGTGCATGCCCGCCGCAACGACGACTCGGATCTGGTCTACACGGTTGAAACCTCCACCAACCTGGTTTCCGGTGCATGGACGGCTGCCGGATCCGCCGTGGAGGGAACCAGCGCCGGCGGCGCCACGCTCGACTTCGTCACCAACGCGGTGCCGGCCGATGCGGCGGAAACCTTCATCCGGCTCAGGGTCGAACAGCCCTAGCGCCGACCGGATTTTTATGGCGGAACATTGAACTATTGTCTGGACAATGAAAGGCGATAGGGGTAAACGTTTTTCCACTTCCGATGGCTGTTGTGGAGGCAGCCGGCAGAAGGGGATCCAGTAAACTGAGGAGATACGATGAGCACGGTGAAATCTTGTGCAGCAGTACTCGCAGCTCTCACGATGGCGCATCAGGCGTCAGCAGCGCTTACGCTGAATTTGGGTAAAGCGCCTGCTATTGCTTCCGCAACTCAAACGTGGACGTTCAAGGCGGACGGCAGTGCGGTCACAAACGGAGCCGTCATTTTCACGGCCGTGGATGGCCTAAGCGGCTCGCTCACGAACGAAGGCGCGACAGGTACTTTTACGGTTACCATTGAAGCGACCTACCAGTTCGACAAAGTGAGCTTTACCAATAAATTGAGCGATATTGCCGGAAATAAGTGGGCCTACAATGGCTCTAGCGACACCTTTGGGATTTTGTCGCCCGTGGACGCAACGATCGGAATTGCTTCAAGTGAAGCGATGGTAATGACCTTCGATCTGAGCAACCTGACCCTTCCTTCGGGCAAGCAACTCTATGTCGACGGTTTCAAGATTGAAAACGGAACTGCCGGCACTCCGAGCGGACTGCGCGTTTCCTACCTGGCCAATGGCACCTCGACGGGTGTTCAGCTGACGGGCACCACCACCAACCAGCCTAACATGGTGGTCGGGGGGCAGGGCGTGTTCCAGCCGGTTTTCCAGGCGATCGGTTCCGTTACCAATGATAAGGTCGCCATCTGGGCTGAAAATATCGCCGGGCAAAAGCGGTTCATGGGCTTTCAATTCAGCATCTCCGCTCCGGCCTCCGGCACCGATAAGCCTGAGAATCTGACGGCCATTTCGGCTGATACGGCGGCCATACTCAACTGGGACGACGATTTATCCGGTTATCCGCTCAGCTATTACACGCTGTATCGCGGAACGGCCAGCGGAACCAACAACTATGATTTTTCAACCAATCTGACGGTCAGTGCGTTTGTCGATACCGGCCTGTCGAATGGCATCCCCTATTACTATGCCGTGACGTCCACCGGAACGAATAATCAGGAAAGCGCCTACAGCGATGAGATTATCGCGACACCTCAGGTTTCCTCTTATGTCGGGGGCTTGATTCAGCATCTGGATGCCACCATCGCCTCCAGCGTGACGCTCTCCAACGGCAACATCGTAACGGGATGGGCGGATCAGACGACAAACGGGTATCATGCTATCGCGGATGCCAGCGGCAATCGGGTTTTGTGGCCGAGCGCCAGCAAGTCAGCCTCAAACCTGTCGGGCATGGACATGCGCACCAATCGTGCAATCCTTGCAACCATGAGTGCTGCATCGACGGATACCTTCCTGGACTTTACCGGTGCAGCTCTTGAAAAGAGCGGGTTCACGGTGCTGATTGCGTTCAAGGCCGATTATGTGACGCAAGACAACACGCGCAACATTCTTATCGGAAACCAGGAAAGTGCTACCGGTACCGGGTTTGGCTTGAGATATGACAGGGGCAATGTGCAGGCATTCGCCAATGGGATAAAGATCGATAAAACTGCTGATTATGGCGGTGTTGACATTGTTGACGGAGATACCGCTGTCTTTGCGTTTACCTATAAAGCAACTACAGGACAAATGTCCCTGTGGGATTCCAAGAACAATACCGTTGCCACAGCAACAACAGCGGCCTATGGCGACTTCTCATCAGTTAGACAAGTGTTGATCGGCGGCAGCAGCAACACCGGGCAATACATGGATGGCATGATCGGTGAAATTAAGGTCTTCGATAAGTTCCTTTCGGAATCCGAACTGGTGTCCGAAGGTCAGTCGCTTGCCACCAAATGGGGAGGCAGCGCAGTCACGGGATATGAACTGTGGTCTGGAAACTGGGGGGTTGCCCTCGGCAGTACGACCAACGACTACGACGCCGATGGCCTGCTCAACGTCTACGAATACGGCTTGGGCGGCGATCCGACCAACAGTGCCAGCCTCGGCTACGAACCCACCTATGGTTCGGTTGCCGAC
>JBGSLE010000537.1:0-10019 GCA_041740875.1 Pontiella sp.
GGCCAGCGTCCCCTCCGCCGCGAAGGGGAACGCGAAGGCCAGCGCATCCCGCTCGACGCCGGCGTAGGGGCCGAGAGCCACCACGACGCGGATCACCCGCAGCGCCTTTTCGGCGTTTGCTGCGGCTTCCAGCTGTTCGACCAACCCTTGCGCCAACGACAACTCGTGCATGGCCGCATCCTAGCGGGATCGTGCGGGAATGGAAGTTTGGGTTGCTTTTCGGATTGCGTCTAAAGTTGTTGGCAGGCTTGCCGGACGGAATTTGTTGGCTATACTGTTCAGGTGAGCAAAGAGATCATCAACACGCCAACACCAAGGAGGTAGTCAATGGGAGCCGTATCAAACCTGCTCGACTCGAAGGGATATGATGTGCTGACCGTCGCACCGGATCGGCCGGTGCACGAAGCAATCAAGCAAATGGAGGATATGGCCGCCGGAACCTCCGTTGTGATGGACGACGGAGTGGTCGTGGGGATCATTTCCGAACGCGACGTCATCCGCAAGGTGGTGCTGAAGGGCAAAAACATCGAAAAGGTCAAGGTGGGCGACATCATGTCGACCAACCTGACGACGGTTGCTCCCAACACCCCGCTGGACGAATGCATGAAGCTGATGACCGACAAGCGCATCCGCCACCTGCCGGTGCTGCGCGACAAGCAGCTATGCGGGATCGTGTCGATCGGCGATGTGGTCAAATACCTCGTGGTCGAAAAGGACTTCAAGATCAAGAACCTCGAAACCTACATCAGCGGCGCCATGTAGCCTCTTCCTGGTTCCGTTGGAAAAGGCCTTCCGTTTGCGCGGAGGGCCTTTTTCATGCGCAAAAGAGCCTCTTTAGTCGTGTTGGGTCAGTAGCTCCCGCCACGCCTCCCAGACCATGGCCATGGCGAGGGTGTCGAGTTCGCAATAGCGCAACAGGGCTTGGCGGATGGCTTGCCGTTCGGATTCCGGCACATCGGAAAACTGCAGGCGGGCATAGGCGGTCATGGCGGCCCCGCCGTCGGCGAGCGTTTCTTCGGCATCGTCGCGCTCCAGCTGCGCCTGGGGCCTGTCCGCAAAAACCGGGGGAAGCAGCTGGTAGGGATCCTTGACCCGCCCGGCAGCGTCGCGCCGCACCCAGGCGTGGTTTTGGAAGTTGCGGCTGGTATAGGCCGGACTGCCATATTTTTCCTGAAGGTATTCCGAATGGTTGAGGAGGGCGGGCAGCACCTTCTTGATCGAATTGCTGCCGCCCATGTCGCGCTGGTAATAGTGTTTTTTCACCAGCTCCAGCAGGTCCACCATGTTGCGGGCTCCCTCCCGTTTGGCATCTTTGTCCTGCGTGACGGACTCGATCCATCCGATCAGCTCGCAGCGGTCGGGAAGCCCGGTTTTGTCCTCATCCAGCTGGCGCTTGATGTGGTTGAGCACGGTGTTTTCGTGGGCGGCGTAGCGGAAGATCGTCCCGTCGTCCTTTTCGAGCGCCGCCTTCAACCGGCGGACAAAGTCGAAGTTCGGAAACACGCCCGGTTCGTCGTTGAGGTATTCATCGGCATGTTCGATGCGCCCGTCGTCGTGGGCGATGTGGTAGGAAAACTGGAAGGCGACGGTTTCGTAAGGGTGGCGGTTTTTGGTGAAGGGGATGGCAACGGCGGAGGTTTCGAAGTCGATGAAGTGCAACGGAAACTTCCACGACGCAAAGGATGCGCGCAGGCCGTCCCTGTCGATCCATGGCGCCGGATCGTTGGCCACGGTTTTTTGCACCTGCAGCCACTGGCGCGCCTGGACGGGGTGGTCGGTGTCGAAATCGGCTTCCTGGAGGTCGCGCAGGAAAAACCTGCCCGTTTTCCGGAAGGTTTCCTTTTTGGTGCATCGCCACAGATCCATCACGCTGTGCAGATCGAAATCGGCCCCGCCAAACCCCATGGCCTCTTTCCAGCAGCTCTTGAACCCGCTCCGCTTGCCCGCGCGTTCCTCTTCCGGCGAGGCGCGGAAGCTGCATTTCCCGCAGACCGCGCAATCGACGTGCGGTGGGATTTTTTCATCCTGTTCGTAGGCGTGCGCCAGCGCATCGATGTAGCCGGCGAAACCAAGGGATTTCTTGCCGAGCAGGTAATGGTCTTCCTTGATCAGCTTGAGCGGGTCGTGGACGTTCACCTTGGTCAAAACCGGCGCTCCGAGCGATGCGGGTGCGATATCGCCCACGAGCCGGACTTCTCCGGATTCCGACAATCGGAACCGCTGGTTAAGCCCATCCACGGTGGCGGTGGCATTCTTGTCGGCCAACATTAGGCGCGGCCGGATGACGGCCTCCGGAAAAACCTTGCGGAGCACATGCTCCTGGAACGCCACATCCAGCAGGTATGGTTTCCACTCCGGTGCAATCTTGCCGCTGCGCTTGCCGACCAGTTCCGATTTATGCCCGATCGACTTCGCCTTCACTTCGATCAAATCCAGCACGTTGCCCTGTTTTTGCAACACGTCGACGCGGATGAAAAGATTGCCATGCAGGAACGCCGCCTCGAAAAGGGTGACCCGCTCTCGTTCCAGCAGCGCCAGCGTCTCGGCAACGGCCTCCACGGCATCGCGCGGCTGGATCAAAATCCCGTCCGGATGCATCGCCCTCGCCAGCGCGCCGACTTGGAAGCCGCCCTCCGCCAGCGCCGCCAGAAATGGATCGTCGAGCGATTGGTCGGCAAACTCCGGCTTGCCGGCATAAAAGAGCTTCGTCGGGCATTCCGTCGCCAGCTTGAAGCGGGACTTGGTCAGGTAGCGTGGTGGCAAGGGCATGTGCAGGTCGTCTTTCTAGCGGCCGTTCGCGAGGCGGAGCGCGTTGCGGAAGGGGAGCCCGGCGGCGCGGATTTTCTTTTGTGTGGCTTCGATGTCGTAGGCCACGCGGCGCATGGTGACCGTCTGTTGTTCAAGGTCGTAGATCACATAGGCCGATTTGGGGTCGCGGTCGCGGGGTTGGCCGACGCTGCCGACGTTGATGAGGTATTGGTATCCCGGCCGGATGCGGAGCGTTTCGTAGAACCCTTTCTCAATGGTCGAACCCTTCACGAACGCCAGCGGGACGTGGGTGTGGCCGAAGAAGCAGACATGGGTGAATTGGTTGCGGAAATTGGCCTCGGCGGCCTTGCTCTTGAAGATGTAGCTCCAGCGGTGGGGACTGCTCAGAGAGCTGTGGACGATGGTGAAGTTTTCGATGTCGATGATGAGCGGAAGGTGGCGGAGGTATTTCCGATCGAAGGGCGAGAGCTGCTTGCGGGTCCAGCGGATGCTTTTCTGCGCCATGGGGGTGAAAAGCTCCATGGCTTCGTTGCAGGCGGTGTAGTAGTCGTGGTTCCCCTGGACGGTCTTGCATTGGAGGCTGCGGAGCTGCTGGAGGCAGGCTTTGGGATCGGCGTTGTAGCCTACGACGTCGCCGGTGCAGGCGTAATGGGTAACGCCTTGCTCGCGGGCGTCGGCCAGTACCGCCTGCAAGGCTTCGAGGTTGCCGTGGATGTCTCCCAGCAGTGCGTATTTCATGAATTTGAAATCCCAAACGTGTTAAATGTTCCGTCCGCCGCCGCCCAGGCCACCGACTTGCCCGTGATGTACCGTCCCAGCCGCGAGGTCTCGATGGCGCACAAAAAAGCGATGAGTTCCCGCTCCGGCCCTTCGGCGATGAGTTCGACGTTTCCATCCACCGTGTTCCGCACCGAGCCGACGACATCGAACTCCGCCGCGATCCGGATCGTGTCGTAGCGGAACCCAACGCCTTGCACGCGGCCTGAAAAGAGGGCGTGCAGTCGCTTGGTGGCTGTTTTGGAACCCATTCCGGCTTTATATCCCAAGCGGCTCGGGGGCGCAAAGTTCCAAAGGATGGAAAAAAAGTTTGCCGTTCCGCCACATCATGCGAATCTAGCCAGCAACGCTGAACGTTGGGAGGAACGAGACCATGGAAGGCAACCATTTCGAAGAACGCTACCGCAACGGGGATACGCCATGGGACCACGGCATGGTCGATTTCAATCTCGTGGAGGCCATCGCGGCGCATGGCATCCGCACCGGCCGGGCGCTGGATATCGGCTGCGGAACGGGCGACAACGCCATCTGGCTGGCGCAGCAAGGATTCGACGTGACCGCCTGCGACCTCTCGGAGACCGCCATCGGCAAGGCGCGCGAAAAAGCCGCACAGGCCGGAGTGGAATGCCGTTTTTGGGTAGGGGATTTCCTGGCCTTGGATTTGCCCGTTTGCTCGTTCAGCTTTGTTTTCGACCGCGGTTGCCTGCACTGCATGCCGGACGCCGGATGGCGCGAGGGATTTGCCGCGAAGGTGGCGGAATTGCTTGAAGCGGATGGCTGGTGGCTTTCGCTGGCCGGCAATGCCGACGAGCCGAAGCGCGAGGTGGGGCCGCCGCAACTGACGGCCACCGCGTTGGTATCCTTGGTGGAACCGTTGTTCGAAGTAGTCTCCCTTGCCTCGGGCCGGTTCGGTTCGGACCAGGAAACGCCGCCACGGGCATGGATTGCGCTGTTGCGGAAACGGGCAGTGGCCGCTGGGCGCCCGTGAGGTGCGCCCGATAGCTATTTTTCGAGCATGGCGCGGATCGTTCCGGCGTAGAGATCCGGTTCAATCAGGAACGAGTCGTGGCCCTTGTCGGATGGTACCATGACATATTCGGATTTCACGCCGGCTTCCAGCAGTCGATTGTGGAGGGTCTCCTGCTCCTCGGGATAGAAGCAGACGTCGGAGCTGATGCTGAATACGAGGTATTCCTGGTTCCGGCACCGCTGGAAGAGCGCGTTGTAGCTCGCGAATCCCGTATCGTTGAGCAAGTGGTAGCTGGACCATCCGGCGATCAGGTTCAGGTAGGTGTTGGCGTCGAAGCGGCGAACCAGTTTGCGCCCTTGGTGGAGGATGTAGGATTCGAGCGGGGTCCTGATCTTGTACCAGGAAAACTCGTCGTGTTCCTGCTCGCACCGGTCGTTCATGCGCGACTGCATGTCGTGGAGCGACACGAAGGTCTTGTGGGAAATCATGCGCGCGAGCGCCAATCCGCGAATGGGCGGCGGGCCGTCGTAGTAGTGGCCGTTGCAGAAGTTGGGATCGTTTTCGATCGCCAGGATCTGCTCGAGGTTGTGCGCGCGGGTCAGGATCGTCGATTCGATGCCGCACGCCACGGCAATGACGCGGCCGACTTTTTCCGGGTAGCGCGCGGCGAAGTTCAGCACGAGCATGCCGCCCAGCGACGATCCGATTGCCGCATGGAACCGCTCGATGCCGAGGTGGGCAAATAGGGGGATTTGGGAGTCGACGATGTCGCCAAAGGTGATTTGCGGGAAGTCGCCGCCATATTCCTTGCCCGTGGCCGGATTGATCGACGACGGGCCGGTGCTGCCGTAGCAGCCGCCGAAATAGTTGGCGCACACGACGAAGAACCGGTCGGTGTCGATGGTCTTTCCAGGGCCGACGAAATCGTCCCACCAGCCGCGATGGCAATCCTCGTTCCAGCGGGGGCCGACGCCCTCCACGGCCGTATTGATGCCCGCCACGTGTTGCGAGCCGGAAAGGGCATGGAAGATCAGGACGGCGTTGTCTCTGGCTTTGTTGAGCGTTCCATAGGTTTCATAGGCCAGGGTGACGGGGCCGAACTCCCGCCCGTCGTGCAGCACCAAGCGGGGTGATTCCGGGCTGTTTGCGTAGGTGAAAAACGTGCTCTTTACTTCCATTGCATCCCTTGAGTTTAAAAGGCCACCCCCGGAGGGATGGCCTGTGCGGGTCGTTTAGACGCTGGCCAAGGCCTGATCGATATCAGACAGGATGTCGTCGATATGTTCAAGCCCGACCGAGAGGCGGACCAAATCCGGCGTGATGCGCGCGGCGGCCTGCTGTTCGGCGCTGAGCTGCGAATGCGTCGTCGTGGCCGGATGTATGGCCAGGCTGCGCGCATCGCCAACGTTCGCCAGGTGGGAGAAGAGCCGGAGGCTTTCGATGAATTTCTTGCCGGCCTCCGCGCCGCCCTTGATGCCGAAGATGACCATGCCGCCCGCCCCGTTCGGCTGGTATTTTTTGGCCAGTTCGTAGGAGGCGTCGCCCTTGAGCGCAGGATGGCGCACCCAGGCCACCTTGGCGTGCTTTTGCAGGTGCTTGGCCACGGCCAGTCCGTTTTCGGAATGGCGTTCCATGCGCAGCCCGAGAGTTTCGATGCCTTGCAAGGCCATCCAGGAATTGTCCGGGGAGATGCAGGCGCCGAGGTTGCGCAGCGGAATCAGGCGCATGCGGAGGATGTAGGCCAGCGGGGCAAGGTCGCCCAGATCGAGGCCGAAGCGGACGTTCCAGTAGCTGGCTTCCGGTTCGGTGAAGAGGGGATGCTTGCCGGTGGTCCAGTCAAACTTGCCGGAATCGACCACGATGCCGCCGATGCCGGTGCCGTGCCCGCCGAGCCATTTGGTCAGCGAATGGACGACAATGTCGGCGCCGTGCTCCAGCGGGCGGCAGAGGGCCGGGGTGCTGAAGGTGCTATCAACGATCAGCGGCAGGCCGTTGGCGTGCGCGATGTCGGCGATGGCCTGGATGTCGACCACGTCGAGCAGCGGGTTGCCGACGGTTTCGGCATAAAGCGCCTTCGTCTTTGCGGTGATGGCGGCGGCGAAGTTTTGCGGATCGGTGGGGTCGACCAGCTTCACGTTGATGCCCAGCTGGGGCAGGATGTCGTTGAACTGGGTGTAGGTTCCGCCGTAGAGGTTGTTGGCCGCCACGATTTCATCGCCGGCCTTGGCCAGGTTGATGATGCTGTAGAAGATCGCGCTGGTTCCCGAGGAAAGGGCCAGGCCCGCCGCGCCCCCCTCCAAGGCGGCCACGCGCTTTTCGAGCACGTCCGTCGTGGGGTTCATCAGGCGGGTGTAGATGTTGCCCAGCTCCTTGAGCGTGAACAGGTTTGCGGCGTGTTCGGTGCTGTTGAAGCGGTACGATGCCGTGCGGTAGAGCGGAACGGCGTGTGCGTGGGTCGTCGCCTCGGCCGTTTCATATCCGGCGTGCAGGCATTTGGTTTCCAGCTTGCTCATCTTGTCTTTCCTTTTCTTGTTTAATGTCTGGATGGCCAGGCCATCGCAATCCCGCATCAAGGGTAGGGAGGACTTTGAGGAAAGACACCGAACATTTTCCCGGTTTCCGGGAACACATCGTTGCTTTGCGCTGCAAAGCCTGGCCTTGGCACCTCCTGTTCCAGGTTGCCGGGCGATCAACGGGCCAGTTCCCTCACGCCACTCTTAATGCTTTAAATATGAGAAATAAGGTAGTGTTTTATGCGATTTAGTCAAGCGGGTTTTGTTCTATTTTTTAGTCGCGTATTGCCAATGGATTATGAAAGCGACGCGGCATTAGGCGTATTGGCTGTTCATTATTGGCCAGTGCTTTTTTGCTCGGACATGGCCTGCCGCAGGAGCTTCATTTCGGAGGGTTTTGCCCGCCGCCATTCGCCGGGTTTGAGATCGCCCAGCTGGATCGGACCGATCGAAATCCGCAGCAGGCGGAACACCTTCTTTTCGAAATGCTCCATCATGCGCCGGATGTGCCGGTTTTTCCCTTCGCCCAAGGTGATGGTGTATTCGACGCCGTTGCGCGTGTGGCGGCCGGCGTCGATGGCCAGCACCCGCAAGGTTTCGCCTTGGTTCGGGATGCCCTTGGCCATCTGTTTCAATTGATGTGCGTCGAGCGGGGTGTCGATCCAAACCTTGTAGATCTTGCTGATGTGGTGGCGCGGGTGCATGAGCGCATGTGCAAGGTTCCCGTCGTTGGTCACCATGATCAGCCCCTCGCTCATGAAGTCGAGCCGGCCGACGGTGTAGACTCGCTCTGGCAAGTCCTCCAGCAAATCGAGCACGGTGGTGCGGCCTCCGGGGTCGTCCGAGGTGCAGATCACCTTGGGCGGTTTGTTAAGAAGGATGGTCACCGGCGGCTCCTTGCAAACGGCTTTTCCGTTGCAGACCACCTTCTGCGAAGAGGTATCGACCTTCGTTCCCAGCTCGGTCACCACCACGCCATCAATGGAAACCCGGCCGGCCGCGATCAGCGATTCGCAAAAGCGGCGCGATCCCAGGCCGCAATCAGCCAGGTGTTTCTGCAGTCGGATCTGTTCGTTTTCGGGCATAGGTGCATCAAACGAAAAAAGCACCCCCGGACCGGCCTGGAGTGCTTGCAAAATACAATCGGTTCGGCGTTAGATTTCGGACTTGGTTTTCGGCAGGCCGAACGCGCGGTCGCCGGATTTCCATTTGCCGTCTTTCTTCAAAACATCGATTCGTTCGAAACGCTTGAGGACGTTGCGTTTCGTGCGGATCTTCGCCGCACCCTTCAAACTGCTGTGCATGGACATGGTCGTGCTCTCCGTATGTGTTCAAAAAAACGAACGCGAAAGGTAGCCTCCCGGTTGGTGGATGTCAAAGGCTAACTTCGGTGTTTTTCGAGCCGGGCCGCTGCGTGCGGCACCTGTTGCCGAGGGGATGGACAGGCTCCGCGCGGGAGCCTGGTTCCGTGCCAAGGAACTACTTCTTTTCCTGGAGCGTCAGCTTCTTGCCGGAGCGCAGCCATTCCGTGAGGATGACCTTGCAATACTTGCTGGTGGAAAGGTGCATTGACTGCGCGCGGCTCTCCAGGTCGTCGGCCATCTGCTTGGACATGTTGATGCCAATGGTTTTGGTGTTCTTGCCAATCGGGTTCGTTGCCATGTGTTTACCTCGTTTGTTTGTTAAAGAATGTGTACTTCTAAAGGAAGCGCTCCGTCCGGTCTAGTAAAAAATACTAAAAATCGGCGAACGATGTGCTTTACCGCACTCGCTGCCTTTGAAAACCTGTCCCATCGTCGCATTGATCGGAAATAGAGGAAAGGTGGGCAGCCCCATGTTGCGGTGGTTCAAGAAGAAGGGGAAGGAAGAGCGCAATGGTTACGCAAGTCTCTGGAAACAAGATTTTTCGGACTGCGTAACATCCGACTATCTTCCCGACTACTCCGCGTGTCTTTGCGGCAACAACCGATCCTGCCGCTATGTCGCCCAGTATTCCGGTATGACGCTCTGCAGCCATCCGGAGCACAAGGGGTTCATCCCCGAAGATGCGGCTCCCTTCGATCCGCACAAGTGGCAATTTCGATCCTAGCCGACTCTTGCCTTCCCGACGGCGCATGCCTATGTTCCGCGCATGCCAAATCAAGACCAAACCAGTACCAGACGCCGGGTGGCCGTGGGAATGAGCGGAGGAACCGACAGTTCCGCCGTCGCGGCCATGCTGGTCGACCAAGGGTTTGAGGTGATCGGGCTGACGGCCCACATGTGGAAGGACGGATCCCGCTGCTGTTCGCTCGAAGACGTGGAGCGGGCGCGGAAGGTCTGCACCTACCTCGACATCCGCCACTATGTCGTGAACGCCCAGGAGCTGTTCACTGAAAAGATCGTCGATCCGTTCGTGGCGGCCTACGCCGCCGGCACAACCCCATCGCCGTGCATCCAGTGCAACGCCTTTGTGAAGTTCGGGTTTTTGGTCGACCGCTCCCGCCAGCTTGGCTGCGACCATTTGGCGACCGGGCACTATGCCCGGGTCGAACAGCGCGCCGACGGCAACTACCACCTGATGGCGGCCAAGGATGCCGACAAGGACCAGTCCTATTTCCTCCACCGCCTCAACCAGCAGCAGCTCGCATTCCTGCTGTTCCCGCTGGCCGACCTGGTCAAGGCCGAGGTCAAAGCCTATTCGGAGCGGCGCGGATTGCCCATCGTGCCGCGCGGAGAAAGCCAGGACCTGTGCTTTATTGAAGAGGGTCGGCTGGCGGAATTTGTCGAACAACGCGATCCTTCCGTTATAAAGAAGGGGGAAATCCGCGATTCCGACGGGAACGTGGTCGGCCACCACGACGGGTTGCACCGGTTCACGGTCGGCCAGCGGGGCGGGCTCGGCATCGCGCTGGGTGAACGGATGTACGTCAAGCGTCTCGACAGGGAGCGCAATATCGTGGAAGTGGCGCCGCGTCCGGGGATCATGCAGTCCGTGTGCGCCTTGAGGG
>JBGSLE010000538.1:0-7750 GCA_041740875.1 Pontiella sp.
GAAGGGGCGCATTTCGGGCGGCAGGATCAGGTCGACGAGGTCTTGGTTGACCGCTTCGGATTCGCGGTGGCCGTAGACCCGGGCGGACTCGGCGTTCCAGTAGAAGATTATGCCGTAGGCGTTGTAGCCCTGGATGGCGACATGCGGGTTGCGGTTAAGCATGGCCAGCAGCTTTTCGCGGGAGTCGAATTCGCCTGCGGCCGCAGCCGCGCAGATGGCGTCGATGGCTTCCTTGGCTTCTTGGTAGGGGTATCGTTTCATGGGTTTCGAATGTTGTAGCGGAAGCGGCGTCAGGCGTCAAAAACTTTCTTAAAGCATGAAAATAAATCACCGTGTTGGCAAAAGGATATGATCCTATGCTTTCTTCTGGCGGAAGCTGCGCGGGGATTCGCCGACGATGCGGCGGAACTGGCGGGTGAAATAGTTGCTGTCGTTGAAGCCGACCTCGAGGGCGATTTCGGTGACGGAGAGGCTGCCGTTGCGCAGCATTTCCATGGCGCGCTGGATGCGCAGGCGGACGAGGTATTCGATCGGCGTCTGCCCGGTCGCCCGGCGGAAGACGCGCATGAGGTTGCTGCGCGACATGTGGGCGATCGCCAGCAACTCTTCGAGTTTCCACTCCTTGGAAAAGTCGTTTTCCAGCGCGCCGATGACGTTGCCGACGCGCAGCAGGGCGTGGGCCTCGGTGGTGTCGGAGCCGGTGTAGGCGCGCGCGAGGAAGACCATCATTTCCAGGAGCTTGGCGCGCAGGGCGACCTCGTGGCCGGGGGCCAGGGCGGCGCATTCCCGCTCCATCTCCTCGGCGAGCTGCTCGGCGTGGGCGAGGGGCACGCGCTGGAGGTGGAGGCGGCTGGCGAAGCGGTGCTGGCGGCGGTAGGTCGGTTCGAGCATGAACATGGCGCAATAGCCGGGCATGCGGCGCAGTTCGTTTTCCGGCAGGGCGATCTTCCCGGGGTCGTACATGATGTTGATCAGGTCGAGGTCGCGGCGGTCGTAGAAATAGTGGCGCTGGCGGCCTTGCAGCAAAAAGACGTCGCCGGCGGTGACGGGAAACGCGTCGCCTTCGAGCATGTGCATGGCGCTGCCGCGCGTCACGATGACGAGTTCGCAAAAGTCGTGGCTATGTTCGATTTCGGTTAGATCGTGCGGATGCGAGGGGGCGAGTCCCGGGGTGGTCCGTACGCGGCGGACCGCCAGCGGGAAGCCGGCAAGGCCGAAATAGTGGATTCCGTCTGCAATGGTTGATTTCATAACGCGGGATTATCGTGCTTGTTTTTGGGAGGATATTCAAGGCGCGTTTTCCCGGACTGTGGGAGAGTGCACCATCGAATCAGGACGAGGAGTTTTTAAATGACCTATCTATTGGGTATCGACGTGGGGAGTTCTTCGGTGAAGGCATCGTTGCTGGATGCGGCGAGCGGGCGGTGCGCGGGCAGCGCGTTCTACCCGAAAACCGAGCAGCGGATCGATTCGCCGCAACCGGGTTTTGCCGAGCAGGATCCGCAATGCTGGTATGATTGCGCCAAGGACGCCGTGCGCGACGCGCTGCGCGAGGCGCAGGCCAAGCCGGAAGAGGTCAAGGCCATCGGCATCGCCTACCAAATGCACGGGCTCGTTTGCATCGACAAAAACCAAAACGTCCTGCGCCCGGCGATCATCTGGTGCGACTCCCGCGCCGTACCCTACGGCAAGGCCGCCTTCGAGGCGCTCGGCTCTGAAACCTGCCTCGGCCACCTGCTCAACTCCCCCGGCAACTTTACCGCCGCCAAGCTGGCATGGGTGAAGGAAAACGAACCGGCGCTTTTTGCGCAGATCGACAAGATCCTGCTGCCCGGCGACTGGCTGGCGATGAAGCTCACCGGCGCCGCCTGCACCACCGCCTCCGGCCTTTCGGAAGGGATGCTCTGGGATTTCAAGAACGAGGAACCCGCCCGTTTCCTGCTCGATTACTACGGCTTCGACGCCGGCCTGCTGGCGGACATCGTCCCGACCTTCGGCATCCAAGGCGTATTGACCTCGGCGGCGGCCGCCGAGTTCGGCCTCCAGGCCGGCACGCCGGTTTCCTACCGCGGCGGCGACCAGCCCAACAACGCGCTTTCGCTCAATGTGCTTAATCCCGGCGAAATCGCCGCCACAGCCGGCACCTCCGGCGTGGTCTACGGCGTGACCGGCTCCAAGGAATACGACCCGCAATCGCGCGTCAACACCTTCGCGCACGTCAACCATTCCGTCGCCGATCCGCGCCTGGGCGTGCTGCTCTGCATCAACGGAACCGGCATTTTGAACGCCTGGACCAAGCGGCTGCTGGGCGATGTTTCCTACCGGGAGATGGACGCGCTGGCCGCGACCGTCCCGGTCGGTAGCGACGGCGTGACGGTGCTTCCGTTCGGCAACGGGGCCGAGCGCGTGCTGGGCAACCGGAACATTGGCGCGCAGATCGCCGGGCTCGACTTCAACCGCCACGGCCGCGCGCACCTCTGCCGCGCGGTGCAGGAAGGCATCGTCTTTTCGTTCATGTACGGCATGGAAATCATGGCCGGTGTCGGCCTCGAACTCAAAACCATCCGCGCCGGCTTCGCCAACATGTTCATGAGCGACCTCTTCTGCGAAACGCTCGGAGGCGTCAGCGGCGCGACGATCGAGCTCTATGAAACCGACGGCTCGCTGGGCGCGGCGCGCGGCGCGGGGATCGGCGCGGGGATTTACGGCTCGTTCGATGCGGCGTTCGGCTCCTTGGAAAAACGGAAGGTGGTCGCGCCCGGCGCGGGACCCTTTGCGGAGGCCTATGGCGCCTGGAAGCGGCATCTCGACGCAGCGATTAACCAAAGGGGATAGGCATGGCTGAAGTAAAACACAAAACAGGGTTCGTGATTCTCATTACGCTGGTGGCGACCATCGGCGGATTTTTGTTCGGGTTCGACTCGGGCGTGATCAACGGCACCGTGGACGGCTTGAAGACCGCCTTCAATTCCGACAGCGTGGCCACCGGCTTCAACGTGGCCTCGATGTTGTTGGGCTGCGCCGCCGGCGCCTTTGCCGCCGGACGGTTGGCCGACCGGTTTGGACGCCGGAACATTCTGCTGGTGGCGGCGGTCTTCTTCACCATCAGCGCGTGGGGTTCCGGCATTGCGAACGGCTCGGCGGAATTTATCTTCTACCGCGTGCTCGGCGGCCTGGCCGTCGGCGCAGCCTCGGTGCTGGCCCCGGCCTACATCAGCGAAGTGGCTCCGGCAAAATACCGCGGCACGCTCTCCTCCATCCAGCAGGTGGCCATCATTACCGGCCTCTTTCTTTCGTTCCTCAGCAACTATCTCATCGCCGGGGCGGCCGGGGGATCGCTGAACGAATTCGCCATGGGCTTCGAGGCGTGGCGCTGGATGTTCTGGGTGGAACTCGTTCCCGCCGTCACCTTCTTCTTCGCGCTGCTCTTCATTCCCGAAAGCCCGCGCTACCTCGTGGCCTCCGACAAGAAGGAGCGCGCGCTCAAGGTGCTCGGCCAGCTGATGGGTGATGCCGCGCAGGGCAAGTATGACGAAATCAAGGCCTCCCTGGTGTCCGACCACCATCCGCGTTTCCGCGACGTGCTCGGCCGCTTCGGCTTCCGCCCCATCGTCTGGGTCGGCATCGGGCTGGCGGTTTTCCAGCAGCTCGTGGGCATCAACGTGGTCTTCTACTATGGCTCCGTGCTCTGGCAATCGGCCGGCTTCACCGAAGAGCACGCCTTGCTGATCAATGTCATCAGCGGCGCCGTCAGCATCGGAGCCTGCCTCGCGACCATGGCCGTGATCGACCGGATCGGCCGCAAGCCGCTCTTGCTCATCGGATCGCTCGGCATGATGGTGACGCTCGGCGTGATGGCCATCGTTTTCAGCAATGCCGGCGTCGATGAAGCCGGTAAGCTGGCGCTGGCTGGAAAGGAAGGCCCGATCGCCTTGGTGGCGGCCAACCT
This sequence comes from Pontiella sp., assembly GCA_041740875.1. Classification (GTDB taxonomy): domain Bacteria; phylum Verrucomicrobiota; class Kiritimatiellia; order Kiritimatiellales; family Pontiellaceae; genus Pontiella. Next base: position 3,950 of record JBGSLE010000538.1, read on the forward strand.
GTATGTCGTTTTCTTCAATCTTTCGTGGGGCCCCGTCATGTGGGTGATGCTCGGTGAAATGTTCCCGAACCAGTTCCGCGGTTCGGCGCTGGCCATCAGCGGGTTTGCGCAATGGGTGGCCAATTTCGGCATCACCATGACCTTCCCGATGATGCTCGCGGGCATCGGCCTCGGCGGCGCGTACGCCTTCTACGCCGTCTGCGCCATGGTTTCGCTGGTATTTGTCTGGAAGTACACCCACGAAACCAAGGGCATCGAGCTGGAAGACATGCAGGGCTAAGCCTGAAACTTGAAACGTGAAATCTGAACCGAAAAACTAAAATGGAGCACATCATGAGCATCGTAACTGGAAACACCGAATACTTCCCGGGCATCGGGAAAATCAAATTCGAAGGGCGTCAAAGCGACAATCCGCTGGCGTTCAAGTGGTACGACGAAAACGCCAAGGTCGGCGGCAAGTCGATGAAGGAAACCCTGCGTTTCGCCATCGCCTACTGGCATACCTTCTGCGGCACCGGCGGCGATCCGTTCGGCGGCGGCACCCATGCCTTCCCCTGGTTTTCCGGCGCCACCGCCGAAGAGCGCGCCAAGAACAAGATGGACGCCGCCTTCGAGTTCATCACCAAGATCGGCGCGCCCTTCTACTGCTTCCACGACTACGACCTGATCGAAGAAGGCGCCACCTTCGCCGAATCGACCAAGCGGTTGCAGGGCATCGTCGACTACGCCAAGCAAAAGCAAAAGGCCTCCGGCGTCAAGCTGCTCTGGGGCACCGCCAACCTCTTCTCCAACCCGCGCTACATGAACGGCGCCGGCACCAACCCCGACTTCCGCACCGTCGCCTACGCCGGCGCTCAGCTCAAGAACGCGCTCGACGCGACCATCGCGCTCGGCGGCGAAAACTATGTCTTCTGGGGCGGCCGCGAAGGCTACATGAGCCTGCTCAACACCAACATGAAGCAGGAGCTCGAAAACTTTGGCCAGTTCCTGCGCATGGCGCGCGACTACGCCCGCGCCCATGGCTTCAAAGGCAACTTTTTCATCGAGCCCAAGCCGATGGAGCCGAGCAAGCACCAGTATGATTTCGACGCCGCCACCGTCGTCGGCTTCCTCAAGGCCCATGGCCTCGAAAAGGACTTCAAGCTCAACGTCGAAGTCAACCACGCCACCCTCGCGCAGCACACCTTCCAGCACGACCTGCAAGTCGCCGCCGACAACAACATGCTCGGCAGCATCGACGCCAACCGCGGCGACGTCCAGAACGGCTGGGACACCGACGAATTCCCCGTCAGCATCCGCGAGACCGTCGAAGCCATGCTCGTCATCCTCGAAGCCGGCGGCCTGCAAGGCGGCGGCACCAACTTCGACGCCAAGATCCGCCGCAACTCCACCGACCTCGAAGACATTTTCATCGCCCACATTTCCGGCATGGACACCTTCGCCCGCGCGCTGGTCATCGCGGACAACATCCTCGCCCAGTCGCCCTACAAGAAGATGCGCGCCGATCGCTACGCCTCCTTCGGCAGCGGCAAGGGCGCCGACTTCGCGGCCGGCAAGCTGACGCTCGAAGAGCTGGCCGCCATCGGCGCGGCCGGCGGCGAACTCAAGCCGGTCAGCGGCAAGCAGGAGCTCTACGAAGCGCTGATCAACCAGTACATCTAGCCGGGTTTGTTCCCCCCAGCCGGTGTCGATTTGAATCGGACGGGCGCGGGAGGGACGGCGTTCTCGGCCGTCCGTTTTCTGCAAGGGCGGGCGCGATGGAAACATCGCGCCCTGTCTTTTGTGGCAGCCTGCCCTATTTTTCCGGGGTGACGAGATAGGCTGGATCCACCTTCGTTTCCTTGCGGTAAACCACGATGCGTTCGGCGAGCGTGCATTCGGTGTCGAGCGGGAAGACGCGGATGTCATGGTTACCCTGCGCGTTGAACCGGGAAATCGACAAAACCCCCTTCACGTGGACGGTGCGTTCGCCCGTCGGAGCCACGTGCGCCCGGAGGGTGATGCCGGGGGCGGCCGAAACCGCCACCAGCTCCCCGTCGATCCGGTAGGCGGCCGAGGGCGAATACCCCCCGATTTGCTCCGTTACGGTCATCGTGCCCCATTCGTTTGGATGCAACACTATACTCGGCGCACTCAACACCCTGCCGAGCGCAATGCATTCGGCTTTTTGACTTTCATCCATGGAGTCCCGAAGGTCCACCTTTTCGCTGGGAACGCTCCAGATCACTTCCACGTCATAGCCTTTGTTTACGGCCTCCACCACGAGCGAAAGCTGTTCAATCTCGTTCTTCAAATGCAGCTGCTTTTTCGGCGGCGTTGTACTTTGGCATCCCGCCAACGCACAGGCGGCAACAAGCACCAGGTGTTTTAGCTGAACCATCGGCGACCTCCGTATATAAGAAGAGGAAAGAAGAATGCACACGGTTGCCCGCGCCCGCAAGCGGGAAGCGGGCGCCACACCACATTGGAACGAGGCAGGCACAGGCCAATGCGTCAGAAATCCTGCATCAGCTCGTAATACTCGCGCAGCACCTCCACCGACCGTTGCATCACCACATACAGCAGCCAGCTCAGCGCGAGGATGGCGGCGGTCCAGAGGATTTTTGCGAGGACGGAGGTCTTGGGGCGGATCCAGATGAGCGGCAGGGCGAGCGGGCCGACGCAGCAGATGGCGATGACGATGAAGGAGGTCCGGTACCAGAAGGGAGGTTTTTCCGGCGAGGCCACGGCGGTGGCGCGCGCGGCGCCGTCGAGGAATTCGCCGCAATGCTTGCACTTGATCGCCTCGTCCTGGATCTCTTCGGCGCAATACGGGCACTTTTTCATGATCATCCTCTCTCGGTGGAAATCTTCCGTTCGCATGTGCGAATGGACCGCAAGGTTCGACGCAGCCTTTTCCAGCCATCCGCGCCGCATTCCTATCACAGAATGGCCGGAATGCAAAACCTCCGCCTCTCGCATCATGGTCTCGGGCAGCCTGAAGGCTGGACTACGAACGACCTATTTCCGCGCTTGCCTTAATTGGATGGGTTGGGGGTGCGGGGGGAAGGGAAACTGCTAGATTGCGGGATCGACTCCTTCTTCCTTAGCTTATTATTCCGCTCTGTATAAATTCCGTAAGCGATAACAACAGAGATCAATATTAGCATTAGGAATATGCTCATTGGCTTAATGAAGAGACTAAACGCTTCGGCTCCACTTGATCGTGGTCCCAATAGTCCATCTCTTATAATCCATGTGACTACAGATGTTATCACCAAATGAGGCAACGCAATAAAATAGACTGACATGTATGCTTTCTTAAGGAATCTCATTGCAATGCACCCGGTCGTGACCACGGACGCAATCAAGAGAATTGGTAGAACGGCATAGGCCAGTATCCAAAAGAGTATCAGTAATTCAGCCATGTTCTTTTATTCCGTCACAGCATGTTATCCGCCACCGATTTTCGGATGCTAAGGCGGTCAGGGGTTTTTGACGACATGGATTTTTGGAAAAGGCTCAAATACCGAGGTTCGCGGGTCGGATTTTATGGATTGGTTCCTTCCTGGCCACAGGCGGCTCAGGCGCGGGCTTTTTTGATGGTTTCGTAGGCTTCGTTGACCTTGGCGAGCTGGTCGTGGGCATAGTTCATGAATTCCTCGGGCAGGCCTTGGGAGGCGAGCTTGTCGGGGTGGAATTCGACGCACTTTTGGCGGTAGACCTTCTTGATTTCGGCGTCGTCGGCGGCGGGCGAAACGCCGAGCACGCGGTAGGCGTCGTCGAGCTTACTGGCCTTGGAGGTGCCGAGCAGGGCGTCGA
>JBGSLE010000539.1:0-3664 GCA_041740875.1 Pontiella sp.
GCCCACGAAGATGATCAGCGCCGCCGCTCCTTGGATGAAGCGCGACTTGAAGCGCCGCCCCAGCAGTTCCGGGAAGGTGTGCGCGTCCAGCCGGAGCCCCAGGCGGCGCGTGCGACCGCCGAACACCCAGAAGGCGATGAAGATGCCGATGAAGATGTTCATGAACGTCAGCCATAGCAGGCCCATGCCGAACACCCCCGCGGCCCCGCCGAAGCCCACGATCGCCGAGGTGCTGATGAACGTCGCCCCGTAGGACATGGCCATGACGTACGGATGGATCTTCCGGCCGCCGAGCATGTAGTCCGTCGCGGACCGGGTGGCTTTGTAGCCCCTGAATCCGAGGTACCCGATTGCGCAAAAGTACGCGACAACAAAAATAATTACCCAAATGGAAACCATGGCCCCCTCCTAAAGTTCATCCTCGAGTTTCTCTTCCTCTTCGGCCCAATGCCTGATTTCGGCCTCGGGCTCGTCGTCCGGATCCTCCTTGTTCCATTTGGCAATCCCCCAAACCAGGCAAAAGAGCGCGCTGGCTATGCAGAGAAAGTAGGCGGCAACTACCCACGGATCTTCTATCCCAATCATTGCATCCCCCTATTGTGGCTGTTCCTCGACGTATGGGATAGGTTAGCAGGACGAACGCATAGTGCAAATACGGTTTTAAGTTTTTATTCGCACCTGGGCGCTATCGCAGGAATTGTGGACAAACGGGATTGTTCCCGGGAGGGGGCATCGATAACATGCGCGCCCTTAAGCAAAACCCAGGAGAACGGCGATGAAGGCAAAGGAGTGGATTTCCCGGTTGAAGGTCTACGAGCCCGGAAAACCGATCGACGAGGTGGCCCGCGAGCTCGGGTTCGCCGATGTCGGATCGATCATCAAGGTGGCCTCGAACGAAAACGAGCTGGGGCCGTCGCCGCTGGCGATAGAGGCCATGCGGGAAGCCATCCCCGAGATGCACCGCTATCCCGACGGCGGATCGTTCCACCTCAAGCGCAAGCTGGCCGACCGGATGGGGGTTGCTCCGGAACAGTTGCTGTTTGGCTGCGGCAGCAACGAGCTGATCGTTTTCCTCTGCCACGTGTTCATGGGGCCGGGAACCAACCTGGTCATGGGCGCCGAGGCCTTCGCCGTCTACTTCCTCGCGGCGGCCCTGTACGAAGGTTCGGTCGTCCGCGTGCCGATGCCGGGGCATGTACACGACCTCGACGCCATGCTGGCCGCCATCACGCCCACAACGCGGCTCGTGGCCGTCTGCAACCCAAACAACCCGACCGGCACCGTCGTCGCGCCCGAAGCCATCGATGCCTTTATTGACCGGTTGCCGGAGCATGTCGTCGCCATCTTCGACGAAGCCTACTTCGAGCTCATGCCCGACGAGCAGAAGCCGGACGTGCTCAAGCATATCCGCGCCGGCAGGGAAAACATCATCGTCCTGCGCACCTTCTCCAAGGCCTATGGACTGGCCGGGCTGCGCATCGGCTTCGCCGTCGCGCACCCGGAACTTATCGGCCTGCTCAACAAGGTGCGCCAGCCCTTCAACATCAGCGCCATGGCGCAAGCCGCCGCCATGGCCGCGCTCGACGACGTCGCGCACATCGTCGAAACCCGCCGCATGGTGTTCCAGGGGCTCGACTTCTTCGCCCGCGAGCTGCCGAAGCTGGGAATCGAAATGGTGCCGTCCGGCGCCAACTTCATCCTCTGCAAGACCGGCCACGGGCGCGACGTCTTCCTCCAGCTGCAAAAACGCAAGGTGATCGTCCGTCCGATGGATCCCTACGGCCTGCCGGACCACATCCGCATCACCATCGGCACGCCGAGCCAAAACCGCGCCGTGCTGGAAGCGCTCCGCGCGGTATTGGCGTAGAAAAGGATATTTTTCACAGATCGTCGCTTGACTCGAAAAAAGGAGCGGCTACTATTTGCGCTCCTTTCAACCAAAGGGCGGTTAGCTCAGTTGGCTAGAGCATCTGGTTTACACCCAGAGGGTCGTGGGTTCGAGCCCCTCACCGCCCACCACTTCTACGGGGTCAAACGCACAGTTTGACCCTTTTTTTATTGGTTTTTATGAAACACCCGCCGTTTCCGCCTTTGGTGGATTGCGCGGAACCTGGTTCCTTTACCCGGGAGGCGTGGCTCGGCCTGCGGGGGAGCGTTTCCGGAAGGCGGCGGGCGGGAGGCCGGTTTTGCTTTTGAAGTGGCGCGAGAAATATTGCACCGATTCGAAGCCGAGCTGGTCGGCGATTTCCGCGACGGAAAGGGTGCTGTTGCGCAGGAGCAGCCGGGCCTTCTTTAGCCGGATCTGCAGTTGGTACTGGCCCGGGGGGATGCCGGTGACCTGCTTGAAGCGGCGGCGGAAGACCGAATAGCTGACGCCTAGTTGCTGGGCGAGCGTCGCAAAGTCGATCTTGGATTCGGCGTTTCGCAGGATGTGCTGGCGCGCCGCGCGGATGGTCTTTTCGGCCTCCAGGTCCGCCGGGATGCCGTAGCGCAGGTGCGCCAGCACGCGCGCGACGATCTGCGAGGTTTGCGCGGCGATGATGTGTTCGAAGCCGGGCGGCTGCGCTTCGGTGGCCTCGGTGATTTCGATGAAGAGCCGGTGGATTTCCGCATCCAGCCCGACCGCAACGACCGGCTTTCTTGCCGTAAATCCGGCATGGCCCATGATGCGCCGCGCCTGTTCGCCGTCGAATTCCACCCAATATTCGTCCCACCCCGTTCCCGGATCGGGACGGTACCGGTGCCGCTCGCCCGGAAAGAGGATGAAGAGGTCGCCCGCCTTGATGGACGTCTCGCCGCCTTGGGCCGACTCGAAGGTTCCTCGGCCCCGGGGAATGTAGACCAGCGTGTAGGAGTCGAGCATCCGGCCCTGTTCCCACGAAAACATATGGTCGTCCGGATGCTGGAAGGGCGGGTAGGGGGTGTCGGGATCCACGACGGTAAAACCGGCATCGATGACGTGCAAACCCCAGTCCGTGGCCTCCGGCGTAAGGGGGAGGTAGCAGAACCAGGCTTTTTTGTCGGCTTTCATTTAGGTCAAAAAGTATAACAGAGAGGTCATAATGTCCATGTTCAAGGCTCGATGTTTATGGTTTCCTGCCAAGTAGTTGAAACTGGATAACAACGGGAAGGGGTGAATGTATGGATGCAATCGCAGCGGCTCCGGCGCTCGGGGTGTTGTTGCATGCGCTGGGGGGATTGGCGGCGGGCAGCTTCTATGCCCCATGCAAAAAGGTCAAATCGTGGGCGTGGGAAAGCTACTGGCTGGCGCTCGGCCTCTTTGCATGGATCGTCGTTCCCCTAGGGATGGCGGGATGGCTGATTCCGCAGTTTGGCGAGGTGCTGCGCACGGCGCCTCCGGGGTCGCTGGGGCTGTCGTTTTTCTTCGGCGTGCTGTGGGGCATCGGCGCGATCACGTTCGGACTGAGCGTGCGCTACCTCGGAATGTCGCTCGGCTTCTGCGCCGCCTTCGGTACGCTGATCCCCCCGCTGGCGGACGGCTCGTTTTTTGAGATCATCCGCACCTCGTCGGGCTGGATCACTCTCGGAGGGATTGCACTCTGCCTGGGCGGCATCGCCGTTTGCGGCAAGGCCGGCGCGATCCGCGAGGCGGCAATGGCCCAGGACCGGCCCGCCGGCAGCGAACTGAACTTTTTCCGCGGCG
>JBGSLE010000540.1:0-5562 GCA_041740875.1 Pontiella sp.
CGCCGTCCGCACGGCGGCGGCAACCGCAGCAGTGGCGGCGGCGGACGCCACCGGTAAGGCTCCGCAAGCCGGAAGAACATGGAACGCTGGAACCCCGCCTTTGCGCGGGGTTTTTCTTTCCCGGCCCTTAGAAAACCCGGCCGGGGCGCGGCTCCTTGTTGTCGCGCCGCAGCTTTTCCTTGAGTTTTTCCACCGTCTCCCCAATGGCGTTTTCGGAGGATTTCACGCCCTTGCCGACGGCATCGCCGAGGCTTCCGGTCATGGAGCCGAAGGCGTCCAGGGTAAAGGTGCCAGCCCCCTTGAGCGCCTCGCCGGCGAAGCCGGTGGCATCGGAGACGGAGCGGATGATGGCGTCGTAAAAGATGGTGCCGAGTTTCGCCAAGGCGTCGCCGAAGGTGGCGCCGCCCTCCGCCTTGCCGAAATCGTGCATTTCAATCTTCGGCAGGGGGATCGGGGCGGTCGGCAGGGCGGATAGCTTGGCGCGCACCATCCCGTTGTGGACCAACAGATGGGCAATGATGACCTTCTGGGCGGGTTCGGCCTTTTTCCCGGCGGACGGGGCGGGCTCGACGACCGTCGGTTCCTCCGTTCCGTCATATTCGGCGCGCCGGGAGAGCGCGTTGCCGATTTCCAGCTGGAGCGCCTTGATGTTGTCGGTCGTGATTTGGCGCTCGTAGGATACCCGCGGCGTGTCGATCAGGATCTCCTTGATCAGCAGGGTGCCGGAGGTGATCGAATCGGGGTCGAGTTCGATCCGGAATTGCTGCAACTCCACCAGGTTTTTGTTGGCGAAGCCGCGCACGTTGCCCACTTGCAGGTCATCGATATGCACCACGCCGTCGAGCGGCCGGGCCAAAAGGTGCCGGAAGGAGAGCAGCGTGACCGGCCCCTCTTTGGGTGGCGCCTCGCCGAAAATGGCGCTGTTGGTACCTTTGCCCATGTATTCCATGGGGTTGAGCTTGCCGAGCGAAACCTTGTCCATCGGATTGAACCTGCCCATGCCGGACATGTTCAGCCCAAGGACGGAGCTGTTCGTGGTGGGCGGCAGGGTCAGGTTGATCGCAAGGTTGCTGACCACCAGCGCATGCAGCACGACCGGTTGATCGGCCAGCGGAACCGGCTTGGCCTTGGGCGCCGGAGAGCTGGACGGGGCCACGGGTTTGGCCGGGCCGGGGGGCGGCGCAAAGCCGAGCAAAATCGCTTGCAGTTCGGTGGCGTTGCCATGGGTTGCGGTCTGCTCAAAATTGATTTCGGGTGCGTTGACCAGGATTTCGTTGATGACCACCTGCTTGGAAAAGAGCGAGGCGGGATCGGCGGTGATATCGATGCCCGCCAGGTGGAAAAGGTTGCTTGTGGCAAAGCCCGCGGGACTGGGCACCGAAATCCCGCTGATGCCCAGGCGGCCCTCAGTCAGCTTCACCGAGACCGACCCGATGCCCGCCAGCAGGACCGGTTCGGCGGGCGCGTTGGTTTGCGTGGTGTCGAGCAGCCTGAGCTGGATGTCGTCCACCAGCAGATGGTGCAGTTCAAACGGCGGCGGGGCGGATTCGGCCGGTTTGGCGGGCGGGGAAACGGCGGCCTGCGGCGCGGTGTTGGTAGCCCCTTGGCCGGCGAAGCGGTGCGCAATCTCCCAGAGTTCGGCGACCGTATGGGTTTCGAGGTTGCGCTCCAAATAGACATACGGCTGGGTCACCCGCACATCGCGGATCGACAACGGCCCCGAGAGGATCGACGCGGGATCCAGCTGGATGGCGATGCCGTCGAGGGTGAAGAGGTTGGGCGTGGCCAGCCGCCCGGGATTGGTGCAGTGCAGCTTTTTCAGACGGATGTTTCCGTTCGTCATGCTCACCGCCAGCTGCTCCAGCCCCAGCGCGATATCCAGCTGCGGATCGTCGGTGTTGGCCAGGTGTACCTGGATGTCGTTGATCTCAAGCGCCTGGACCACCACGGTCTTGCCCGGCTTGCCGTCGTCCTCTTTGGGCTTTTTGGCCGGTTCCGGTTCGTTGGGATCGGCCTTTGAGAGCGATTCGATGTTGCGGATAAACTCCGAAATGTTGTCGGTGGCGGCGTTTTGCTCGTAGGTGAAATGCGGGCTTTCGATCTGGATGCGGCTGACCACGACCGTCGGGGTGAACAGCGAGCCCATATCGAGGGCGATGTCCAGGCTGGCGAGCGAAACCGCGTGGGTCCGGCCAAAGTCGTCGGGATTCTCGATCAAAAAACCGGAAAGCTGGAGGGTTCCCCGGCGCGGGTTGATCGCCAGGGTTTTGATCGTCAGCGGGGTGCCCAGCACTTTCGATCCGACGCGCTGCGCCACCGCCTTCACCGTCGGCCCCAGCCAAAAAAGCACGACGCACGCCAGCGCCAGCACCAGCGCCAAAAACAACGCAAGGAAAACACCGGCCACTTTTTTCACCTTCATGAACACCTCCCGATTGGATTCCTCTTCAGCGACGGGAACCCTACCGGCTTTGGCCGGACTTGGAAAGCCCGGATAAAATAGACGAACCGTCCGGAGATGGGCGCTCCGGACGGGATGCGGATCAGTGCTGCAGCTGACGCATTTCGTAGAAAAAGCCGCGGCGGGCCATGAGCTCGTCGTACGAGCCCACCTCCGCGATCCGCCCGGCCTTCATGACGACGATGCGGTCGGCCTTGCGGATGGTGGAGAGGCGGTGCGCCACGATGAAGGTGGTACGGTTCTGGACGGCGCTTTCGATCGCCTCCTGCACCTTCTTTTCCGACACCACGTCGAGCGCGGAGGTGGCCTCGTCGAGCACGAGGATGCGCGGATCGCGGATGAGCGCACGGGCGATGGCGATGCGCTGGCGCTGGCCGCCCGAAAGCAGTGCGCCGTCTTCGCCGATGCGGGTTTCCAATCCGTTCGGCAGGCTTTCGACCAATTCGGACAGGTGCGCGGCGGCGAGGACGCCGGCCAGCCGGTCCTCGCCGATGTTCTCCAGCCCGTAGACGATGTTTTCTCGGATCGAGCCGGAAAAGAGGATCGTCTCCTGGGGGACGATGGAGATGAAGCGGCGGGCCGTGCGCATGTCGAGCTGCTCCATGTCCTGCCCGTCGAACAGGATCCGGCCGGCCTGCGGGCGGCGGAAGCCGATCAGCAATTGCACCAGCGTCGACTTGCCCGCTCCGCTAGGCCCGACCAGCGCGATGCATTCGCCGGGTTCGACATCGAGCGAAAAACCCTCCACCGAAGGCGCCTTGCCGGCCTCGTAGGAAAAGCAAACCTGATCGAAGCGCACCCGACCCGCCAGCGCCTCCACCGCGCGGCGGCCGAGGTTCTGTTCCAGGTCCGGGCATTCGAGCACCTCCCCGATGGAGCGGATCGATTCCACGCCGCGCGCGAGCTGCGGGTAGATGCCGATCAACTGCGCGATGCAGTTCACCATCATGCTGAACAGGCTTTGGTACAAGACGATGTCCCCGACGGTGATCCACCCGCGCCGGCAGAACCAGACCAGCACCCCCAGGGCGGCAATCATTGCCAGCTGGAAACTCGCCCACGAACTGGAACCAAAGACCGCATTGAGCCGGTCCAGGCGGCGACCCCGCCGGTTGACGGCCTGGAACTTGGAATCCATCCGGACGACGGCCTCTTCCTCCAGCCCGTGCGCCCGCACCACGGGGATCATGTTGAGCATTTCCACCACGTCCGAGGACATGCGCTCGATTTCCGAACGGAAGGCGCTGTTGCGCTCAGTCATGGGGCGGCCGAACAGCATGCGCAGCAGGGAGACCAGCGGGGCCATCAGCACGAAAAAGAGCAGGAGCCACGGCTCCTTGACGGCCGTCACCACCACGGCGAAAACAAATGAAAAGACGGCGACCGCCCCCGCGTCGCCCAGCAGCATGCAGAACATCTGGACCTGTTCGACATCGCGCAGCACCTTGGCCTGGAGCCGGCCGCTTTCCGTGCGGTCGTGGAACGCGATCGAGAGCTGCTGCAGCCGCGTCACCAGCGCGCTCCTCAGGCTTTTCTCCAGGCCCCGGACGGCGCCACTGAGCAGGGAAACATACAGCGTATGCATCGGGACGTTCTGCACGATCAACAACACCACCACCCAGAAATAGAGCATCAGGCGGGAGGCGGGGAAGCCGGCGGGATCGGCAAGCGAGTTGATCGCGCGGGCCACGAGGAAAGGGATCGCCCAAACCGGCGAATGCTTGAGGACCAGCACCAGCATCGTGGCCGCATGGTACCACCACGGCCGGTTGAGCAACCCAGCGAGCGTGCGCAGCGGCCGGGCGCTTTGATACTGCAATTCCAGCGGCCTGAACGGCGAACGGGGCATCAAAAAAAACTCCGGCAACTACTTCGTCCACATGCGCCGCGGCATTATTCGGCGGCCTTGATGCGGTCCCAGGCCTTGCTGTAGAGGGCGATGGCCTCGCCGACATCCTCGAGAATCTGGCAGGTGGCGCGCACGTCCGGCGCGAGGAAGATGGCGGGGTTGTTGCGAACCTCTTCATTCACGAGCGCGTAGGCGGGAACGTTGGGAATCTGGGCGAGGTTCCACTCCATGTTGGCGGCGGCGACTTCCGGGCGGAGCATGAAGTCGATGAAGGCGTGGGCCAGTTCGGGGTTGTCGCAGGTGGCGGGAATGACCATTTCGTCGCAGGTGGCGGCCATGCCTTCGCGGGGGAAGAGCATGCCGATGTTTTCGTTCTCCTCGGAAACCATGAGCAGGTCGGAGGAGTAGCCTTGGACGACGATGAACTCGGCCGAGTCGATGCCGGTCTTGTATTGCTCGGAATCAAACTTGGCGATGTTCTTTTTCCACTGGATGACGAGGTCGGCGGCGGCGTTGATCTGCTGCTCGTCGGTGGTGTTGAGCGGATGGCCGAGCTTGATGAGGGCGGCGCCGATGGTTTCGCGGGTGTCGTTGAGCAGCGTGGTGCGACCAGCGAAGGCGGGATCGGCAAAAAGATCCCAGGTGGCGGGCGGATTTTCGAGCTTGTCGGTGCGGTAACCGATGCAGGTATAGCTGAAGGCATAGGGCACGCCGTAGCGGTTGTCCTTGTCGATGAGCAGGGTCTTAAACTCGGGGTCGAGGTTGCCGAGGTTGGCGAGCTTGGCATGGTCGAGCGGCAGGAGCATGTTTTGCGCGTGCATGGTCTTGGCCATGTAGCTGGAGGGGAAGATGACGTCGTAGCCGGTGGCGCCGGCCTTGAGCTTGGCGTACATCGATTCGTTGGAGTCGAAGGTGTCGACCACGACCTTGCAGCCGAACTCCTTGCCGAAGGCGGCGAGCTGCTCCTCGTCGACGTAGTCGGCCCAGTTGTAGACGTTGAGCACGGGCTTTCCGGCCCCGCATCCGGCGAGCAGGACGAGGGCGGAGGCGGCGGCGATCCAATGGCTGGCTTTGTTCATGGTGTTTCCGTTCCTTTCTTCTGGTTGATGAGCTGGCTGGCCCCGACGGCGACGAAGGTCGCCACGAGCAGCAGGGTCGAAAGCGCGTTGATGACGGGCATGAAGCGGCTGTGCTTCATCATGCTGTAGATGTGTACCGGCAGGGTGGTCGAGCCGGGCCCGGCGACGAAGAA
>JBGSLE010000541.1:0-5692 GCA_041740875.1 Pontiella sp.
GGCACTGCTCGTTGAAGACGCCCACCCCCGCTTCCTTGATGGCGGGCGCGCCGGCCAGCCCCAGCGCCTCCTGCGCCAGCGCCTCGATCGGCAGGCCGTGGCAGTCCCAGCCAAACCGGCGCGAGACATAATGGCCCCGCATCGCCTGGTAGCGCGGGATGATGTCCTTGATCGTGCCCGCCAGCAGGTGGCCGTAGTGCGGCAAGCCGGTTGCAAACGGCGGGCCGTCGTAGAAGACGAATTCCTTGCCCTCCTTGCGGATCTCCAGCGACTTCTTGAAGATGTCCCGCTCCTGCCAGAGCCGCACGACCTCCTCCTCCATGCCCGGAAAATCCACCTTGCTCGATACGTCTTTAAACATGGGCTGTCCTTAAATGTTTGTAGTCCCGCCTTTAGGCGGCCATTCCGCCGAACCGCCTGAAGGCGGGACTACATGCCTTTTCCATGAAAACCGCAGAATCTAGCGGCTGGCCCCGGCGATGACAAGCGGGCAGGCGGCCGAAGTTCCGCCGCCAACCCGCCTGCGACGCCCCTCTGGCACGAAATCCGCTTGGTTGCGCGAGTTTTCGTGCGAAAGGGATTGATCGGAAGCGCCCTTGCAACTACATTGTGCTGTGTTTTTGTAGGGACAGTTTAGACCAATACCGAGGGGATACCATATGAAGAAGACGTTTTTCGTGATGTTGGCCATAGCCATGGCCGGTGCGGCAACAGCGCAGCGTACCTTGACCACTATTATACCGGCCATACCGGCGCGCTCAACACTCAACACAACGTGGTATCAACCGTTCATGAACACCGCCGACGGTGCGACCATCTCGACCATCGTTACAGGCCAGGATTTGTGGCTGCGCAATGATTCCCATACAACCAACATCCTTCACACAAGCGGAGACACCACCTTTTCGCGTGGCGGCGCCGACCCCAACATGATGCTTTTCCTGAATGCCAACATGACCGGCCGCATTTTCACGATCGGTACCGGCGCGGACGATTTCTACAACAACGGCTTTGTTTTTGGTAACAACCAAACCACGCTGGTTGGGCTGGACGACCCCACCCTTTCCAGCGTCACAGGCTTTTCCGGCGACCGCGGACCGAGAGCCCAAAAACAGCCCGACAACGCCGTCACCTTCCTGATCCGGCAAGCCCCGAACGACCAGGATCCGCCCAAAAACGTGGGTTCCTACACCTTCGTGGAAGGCAACTATTTCGGGGGCAGCGGCCGTTCGGGCGGCGTGATCGACTATGCCAACACCGTAAAGATTACCGGATCCTCCTTTGTTGCCGGCGACTTCAACTCCGCGGCGCTCGATGAAGGCAACATCGTCAGCGGGCGCGCACCGACGGCCCTATGGGTCGGCCATCTGACCGGATCGCTCACGATCAACAATATCACCGGATACGCAAACGACCGCTTCGAGGCCGGCAGCTTCACCTCCACGGGCATCGCGACCGGCGGCGGCACCTTCGACCTGGGAAATTCGCTGAATGGCGGATCGGGACTCTACGCGGGCAACATTGCGGGAGGAACCACCATCAGCGGCGGCACGTTCATCGGCAGCCAAGAGGCCACCGGCAACCTCCGCACCCTTAGCTACACCGCATTCGACACGATCAGCGGAACCCTCACCACGTATGGCGGCCCCGGCGCCTACTTGACTGCGGCGGGCGCCGTCACGATCAACGGCGGCGAATACATCGGCGGCGACGGCGGCGTGGTCACCGTCGGGGGCCCCGACGCCTATGCCGCCTCCATCAGCGGGGCGGGACTGTTTGTGAACGCCAGCGGAATCACCAAAATCCTTGGCGGCTACTATGAAGCCGGACGGAGCGGCTCCGCCACCGTTATTCCGGGCGGATACTACATCATCGACCCCGAAGGCAACGTATCCATCGCATCCCCCACGGATGCAAACGGTCAAGCCTACGCCTATGGCTCCAGCGGCATTTTCCTGAACAACAACGGTTCCACCACGGTCAGCAATGTCACGGCCATCGGGGCCCCCGGTTCCTCGGCACGCGCTTCGGCGCAATCGCAGGCCTATGGCGGCTCCGGCATTACATCCATCGGCACCCCCCTGTTCATCGATAGCGGCACCTTCACAGGCGCAAATGGCGGCAACGCATCCGGGGATGGCAACACCGTCGCCATCGGCGGCGCGGGAGCCTACGTATCCGGTGGCGACCTCGTGATCCGCGGCGGCACGTTCCGCGGTGGTGCCGGCGGCCGATACAATGGGAACCTCGATACCGGCAACCTCGGCCTGATCCTGCTCAACGCTTCGCTGACGATGAACGAAACCACCACCAACACCCTGGTCGACGGAAACATCTACTTTTCCAACACAGGGGCGGAAAACCTGACCATCCAGGCGGGCACCATCAATGGCGACATCTACAAGTATGGCCTGGGTACAACCACGGTCTCCGCATCCACCAACGCGTCGTACAACGGCTCGTTCGTTCAATTCGGCGGTACCGTGAACGTGGCGCTCGCCAACCAGAGCGAAAGCAAATTCTTCTCCAAGGTTGCGATCATGGACGGTTCCATGAATTTCAACAACCAGAAGGTCGTGACGCAGGAAGGCGCGCTGTTTGAATTGGCCTCGAAAACCAGCCTCTTGAATTTTTCCCAAGGAGCAGAGCTATCCAAGGGTACCAGGATCAACGCCGGATTTGGCAAGGTCACCTCGGGTAACAACCTCACCTTGGGCGAAAACTCCTCCGTCACCTTCAACTTTGACTCGCTCAACAATGTGGCCGGCAGCCTCTCTATTACCGGATCGCTGATCGCAACCAACCTGAACTCCAAAATCATGGCCTTTGGAACCTCCAGCACCCCGACGGGCTCGTTGCAGGTGGTCACCGCCACAGGCGGCGTTGTCCTCGGTACCAATTCGCCAACGGATGTCGTGGATGTCGATTTTGGCTGGTTGACCCAGCTCGGCAGCACGACCACCAACGGCGGAATCAAGGTGGCCTATGAATACAGCTCGCTCACCAACACCTCGCTGAAGGATTTGGATGCCGGGCTGCTGACCATGATCGACGACGTGATCGTCACCTTGAACACGAACGAATTCTACGCCCTCAACGCGGGCGGCGCCGCGAACGGAACCAGCATGTTCCGCTACAGCCTCTCGCAAATGCCGGACGTATCGGAAAGCTCGTTCCAGGTTTCGCAAAAGGTCAACGAGCAAATTGCCGCGCGCGGCACCGAGTTCCGTTCGATGAACGGTTTCGCCTCCACCCAGCCCCGCCTCGGCCAGAAGACCCCGGCAGGCGCGGCGGGTCCCGAAGAGGACAAGGATATGCAGGGCTGGGTTCGCGCCTACGGCGCCTTCGGCAACCGCGAAGAGGACGGCAACTTCACCGCCTATGATTCCGATACCTGGGGATCGGTTATCGGCGTGGACAAGAGCTTCGGCAACATCCTCGTCGGCTTGGCCGGTGGCTATGCCCGCACCGACATCGACGGCGGCGGCACCTACGAAGCCTCCGTTGACACCTTCCACGGATCGGTCTACTCGACCATCGGCGGAGAAAGCCTCTTCCTCGACCTCGCGGCCACCTACGCCCGGGCCAATACCGAAGAACACAACGCCGCGGATCCGAAAGGCAGCGAATTCGACTCCGATGTCTACAGCGGCTACATCGGCCTCGGCAAGAGCTTCGACCTCGGCGGAAAACTCTCGCTGACGCCGGAAGCCTCGATGCTCGTCACCTACTACGACCAGCAGAGCTATGACCGGTCGGGCGTGGGCGGAATCGGCGGTACGGTCGAATCCTACGACGCCTGGTCCTACATGGGCACGTTGGGCGCGAGCGTTTCGACGCTCCACCAGATCGACTGGATGAACCGCGGGCTGGCCCTCATTCCGGAAGTGCGCGCCCATTGGCTGCACGACTTCAACGCCGATCCGGACGATTTCACCTTCAACATCGCCGGAACCCCCTATGTCTTCGGCGTCCGCCCCCGCGAGGAAGACCTCCTGCGCATCGGCTTCGGCTTCGACATCTGGAGCTGGAAATTCCAGAGCACCAAGTTTGAAATCGACTATGATGCCCTGCTCGCGGACAAGTACTACGAGCACATCCTGAGCGGCAAGATCTCGGTCAGGTTCTAAGCCGCACTCGGTAGGGCGGTGTGTCCCACACCGCCGCGGACGGCTAGAGACAGCCGTCCCTACCGATAAGCAATAAAGGCGATCCGGCAACGGGTCGCCTTTTTTGCTTTGCACCTGCCCCTCACCGGAGCGGGGGCATTCCTGCCCCCGTCTGTCGCCCCCGTCTAGCGCTTGCGGAAGGTGCGGCCCTTGAGCTTACCGATCTGGGCCCGGCGCTCCGCCAGGCCGCGCACCACCGGAATCGGTTGCCCGGTTTCGTAGTCCAGCCCGCTGTAGTACATGGCGGCGGCGGGGGTCATCGGCAACGGAATGAAATCCTGCACCTGCTGGAGCTTCCAGCGCTCGTCGCGCAAATAGGCCTCGACCACTTTCATCTCCTCCTTGGTGGAGCCAGGGAAATTGGAGATGAAATAGGGCACGAGGTATTGCCGCTTTCCCGCCTCCTGGTTGAAGCGCTCGAACAAGTTGCGGAACGCCTCGAACACCTCCGGCCCCGGCTTGCGCATGCGCTTGGCCACCTTCGGGTGCAGGTGCTCGGGCGCCACCTTGAGGTGCCCCGAGACATGGTTTTCCACCAACTCGCGGATATAGCGCGGATTCAGCAGTGCCAGCTCCATGCGGATGCCGGATTGGATGAAGAGATGTTTCACCCGTGCCAATCCCCTCACCTTCCGCATCAGCCGGATCGGCGCGTCCGGATCGATTTCCAGGTTGGGGCAAACCGTTGGATGGAGGCAGCTCGCCCGCTGGCATTTTTTGCACGCGGCGGAAATCCCGTTTTGGCAGCCATAGAGGTTGGCGGTCGGCCCGCCCAGGTCGGTCACCGTGCCATGGAAGGTCTTCTGCGTCGCCAGTTCGGAGACTTCGCGCACGACCGACTCCTCGGACCGGCTGGAAAGAAAGCGCCCCTGGTGCAAGCCCAGGCCGCAGAAGGTGCATCCACCGCCGCAGCCGCGCACGACGGTGACCGAATCCTTGATCATCGCAAAGGCCGGGATGGGATTTCGGTAGGACGGGTGCGGGCCATGCGCGTAGGGCAGTTCGTAGATCCGGTCGAATTCGGCCGTGTCCAACGGCGGGGCCGGCGGTTCAACCAGCAGCGCCCGCGCGCCATGCAGCTGCACCAGCGGCTTTCCGCTAAACGGGTTTTGTTCGCGCTCGGTGAGCTTCGCCAGCCGGATTAGCGCCGCCGGTTCGGCTTGGCATTCCTCGTACGAAGGCAGCAGGACACCGGTGGAAAAATCGCGCTCCGCCGTTTCGCGCCCTCCCAGCAATCGCGCAGTTCCGGGGATTCCGTCCAGCGCAGCACCTGCGGCGGTACGGCGCGCGATTTCGCGGATCGCGCGTTCCCCCATGCCATAGACGAGGAGGTCGGCCTTGGAGTCGAGCAGCACCGACGGACGAAGCTTGTCCTGCCAATAGTCGTAGTGCGCCGTGCGCCGCAGGCTCGCCTCGATCCCGCCCAGCACCACCGGCAAGCCGGGAAAGGCGCGGCGGGCGAGCTGGGAATAGACCACCGTCGCCATGTTGGGCCGCTTGCCGGCTTCGCCGCCTTCGCTGTA
>JBGSLE010000542.1:0-3959 GCA_041740875.1 Pontiella sp.
GGGCCTCGTGATGGGCGCGGGGCTGATCGCCAAGAAGGCGGTCGCCAAGGGGCTCAAGGTTCCGGCCTACGTCAAGACCTCGCTGGCCCCCGGCTCGCAGGTGGCGACGGAATACCTCAAGGAGTCCGGCCTGCTCGATCCGCTGGAGCAGCTCGGCTTCAACGTCGCCGCCTACGGCTGCGCCACCTGCATCGGCAACTCCGGCCCGCTGGCCGATCCGATCGAGGCCGCGATCAAGGAAAACAACCTCACCGTCGGCGCGGTGCTCTCCGGCAACCGCAACTTCGAGGGGCGCGTCCATCCGCTCACCAAGTCCAACTATCTCGCCTCGCCGCCGCTGGTGGTCGCCTACGCGCTGGCCGGCACGGTGGACATCGATCTGGAGAGCGACCCGATCGGCAAGGACAAGGCCGGCAACGCCGTCTACCTGAAAGACATCTGGTACACCCCCGAAGAGCTGGCCGAAGCGGTCAAGATCGCTGCGAACTCGGACTACTACAAGGCCGTCTACGCCGATGTCTTCAACGCCAACGAACAGTGGAACTCGCTCGACGTCGCCACCGGCGCGACCTTCGCTTGGGACGATGCCTCGACCTACATCCGCGAACCCACCTTTTTCGAGGGGTGCGAAAAGCCGGCCGGAGCGCTGGCCGACATCGAGAACGCCGCCGTGCTCGGCTATTTTGGCGACTTCATCACCACCGACCATATTTCCCCGGCCGGCGTGATTCCCGCCGAAAACCCGGCCACGCCCTATTTGCTAGAACGCGGCGTTGAAAAGAAGGACTTCAACAGCTTCGGCTCGCGCCGCGGCAACCACGAGGTGATGATGCGCGGCACCTTCGGCAACATCCGCATCCAGAACAAGCTCGCCGGCCGCGAAGGCGGCTTCACCGTCAAGGATGGCGAAACAATGCCGATCTACACCGCCGCGATGCAGTACATCGAAGAAGGCCGCGACCTGGTCATCCTGGCTGGGCAGATGTACGGCGCCGGTTCTTCGCGCGACTGGGCGGCAAAGGGCACCAAGCTCCAGGGCGTCAAGGCCGTCATCGCCGAAAGCTTCGAGCGCATCCACCGCTCCAACCTCGTCGGCATGGGCGTGCTGCCGTGCGAATTCATCAACGGCGAAACCGCCGGATCGCTCGGCTTGACCGGCAAGGAAAGCTTCACCATCACCGGCATTGCCGACGGCTTCAAGCCCGGCAAGATCCTGAAGGTGGAAGCAAGGGGCGGTGAGCAGGGAGCGGGGAGCAAGAGGTTCCGGGTCAAGGCGCGCGTCGATACGCCGCTGGAGGTGGAATACCTGCGCAACGGCGGCGTGCTCAACTATGTCCTGCGCAATTTCATGGCGGAAGGATAGCCGCAAGGAAGCGCAAGACGCACAAAGAGGCGGCCCTTTCGCGGGCCGCCTTTTTGCGTTTTTGGCGCGGTTTCCAGCCCTTCGGCGCAGGAGTCGTACATTTGCATCAAATTGTATATACAGCCCTTCGGGTTGGGGATATATAGCGCCTGAATTTCCAACGTTAGGAATCCATGAGTCCAACAGCTTGCGCCGATGTGGTCTGCCGCCGTGTCGGGCTGAACCGAACCGGCGACCTGCTTGCCTTGGAAGAGGCGTGTTTCACGACCGACCGCATCAGCCGGCGCAACCTGCGCAACCTGATCCTTTCGCCGAGCGCCTACTGCATCGGGGCCTATCTGGAGAGGGAGTTGATCGGCAGCATGGTGGTTCTTTTCCGCAGCAATTCGCGTTCGGCGCGGATCTATTCCCTGGCGGTGGCGGAAAAGGCGCGGGGCATGGGAATCGGCCGGAAAATGCTGGCAAAAGCGGAGCGCGAGGCGCGGATGCGCGGCTGCGACCGCATGCGGCTGGAGGTTAGGATGGACAACATCCCGGCCATCCGGCTTTATGAACGCCTCGGGTTCACCGATACGAAGGTGTTGCCGGGCTATTACGAGGATGGCGCGCACGCCATGGTCTACCGGAAGGAGTTGTAGGGGGGCATGTCCAAGCAATACATTGTCGTCGAGCGGCCGGAGGATTGGGCGCCGTTCTATCCCAGCGAAAACATCATCACCTTCGAGGACTACCAGCAGCTGGATCCCTCGCCCGAGCAGTCGGCCCAGATCATCAACCTCTGCCGCGACTACAAGTACATGGGGCGCGGCTACTACTGTTCCTTGCTGGCCGAAGCGCGCGGCGACCGGGTGCTGCCTTCGGTGCGCACCATCAACGAACTGAGCCGCCGGCGCATGTACACGCTGGGGCTCTCCGCGCTCGAAAAGCTGGTCCAGCAAAACCAGGCGCATCTCGGCAAGGAGGGGGCGACGTTCGCCCTGCGGATCTTTTTCGGGACGACCACCATCGATGAACTCCAGGGGTTGGCCCGCCAGCTCTTCGAACTCTTCCCGTGCCCGGTGATCGAGGCCTCGTTCAAGCGGGTGGCGGACACCTGGGCGATCGAGTCCGTCAAGTCGATCGGCATCCACCAGCTCGTCAATGGCCAGCAGGACGAGTTCGCCAATGCGCTCGACCACTTCAGCCGGCAGGTCTGGCGGAGGTCGCGCCGCAAAAAGCGCTACGCCTACGACCTCGCCATCCTCGCCTATCCGGACGAAAAGCTGCCGCCGAGCGGGAAAAAGGCGCTGGAAAACTTTGTCCTCGCCGGCCGCCATATCGGCATCGATTCGGAAATCATCACCAAGCGCGACTATGCCCGGCTGACGGAATTCGACGCGCTGTTCATCCGCGAAACGACCGCGGTCGACCACCACACCTACCAGTTTGCGCAAAAGGCCGAGCATCTCCACATTCCGGTGATCGACGACACCAACTCGATCCTCAAATGCGCCAACAAGGTCTACCTGGCCGAACTGCTGCGCGACAACGAGCTGGCGACGCCCAAGACCATGGTGCTCTACCGCGACAAGCCCGAGTCGCTGAATGAGGCGATCGAGCAGCTGGGGCTTCCGATCGTGCTCAAGATTCCGGACGGCTCCTTCTCGAAAGGGGTCTACAAGGTCAACTCGCTGGCCGAGCTGAAGGATCGCACCAAGGAGCTCTTCCAGTCGTCGGTGCTCGTGCTGGCGCAGGAGTTCATGTACACCGACTTCGACTGGCGCATCGGCGTGCTCGGCGGGCGGGCGCTCTTCGCCTGCAAATACTTCATGTCCAAGGGACACTGGCAAATCTACAACCACGCCGCCACCGGCACGCGCCGCGCGGGCGGCTTCACCACGATGGCCGTCGAACAAGCACCCCAAGAGGCCGTCAAGCTGGCCGTCAAGGCGTGCGGCCTGGTCGGCAAGGGGCTTTACGGCGTGGACATCAAGCAGACCGGAAACCGCTTTGCCATCATCGAAATCAACGACAACCCCAACATCGACCACCAAGTCGAGGATCTCCACCTCGGCAAGCTCTGCTACCTGCGCGTGATGGAGCACTTCTTCAGCGAAATGGAGCGCTACCGCTACGGAACGCGGTAGCGCGGCGCACGCCTATTTCGCCAGTTGTTCGATGTTGCCGCGCGCAAAATCCTCGAAGGCGCTGAGGCCGGCCTTGGCGCCTTCGCCCATTGCGACGATGATCTGTTTATAGGGCACGTCGGTCACGTCGCCCGCCGCGTAGATGCCTTCGACGCCGGTGCGGCAATGGCCGTCCACCACGATCTCGCCCCGCCCGTTGAGCGAAACGAGCGTGCCGAACGCCGCGCTGTTGGGCACGAGGCCGATCTGCACAAAGATGCCGTCGGCGGAAACGGTTTCCGTGGCGTCCGTGGCGCGGTTGCGCAGTTCGATTCCCACCACCTTCGAGCCGCTGTCGAGGATGCGCGTGGCTTGGGCGTTGGCCTTGACCGTCGCGTTTTTCAACGAATGCAGCTTTTTGACGAGCACGTCGTCGGCCTTCAGTGCTTCGGAATACTCGAGCAGCGTGACGGAGGAGCAGATGCCGGCGA
>JBGSLE010000543.1:0-9565 GCA_041740875.1 Pontiella sp.
TAAGCTAAAACTACGTTTGGCGGGGGGCTTGATCCTCGCGGTGGCAGCCATCGGTGCCCATGCCCGGCCGGTATTTGACCCAGGCAAGGATTTGGTGGTGTTGCAGCACGACTGCAAGAGCGATCCGGACGATCTGCATGCGATGGCGGTGAATGCGTCCATCCTGCGGCATCAGGCCCATACGAATGTCGCTTATTACGGCGTGCTGGGCGCGCATGACTTTGACCGCGACGACAAACCCTATGTCGAAAGGGCTCCCGAAGTGATGGCGGCGGCTTTTGGCAGCGAGGGGGAGCGATGGATCAACGCGCGGGCCGGCTTTAACGAGGCCGACAATGGCTGGACACCAGCGGTGATCCATGCGATTCGCGACAGGGTCAGGGCGGTGCTCGACAACGGTGGACGGGTCTGGGTGGCCGAGGCGGGGCATTCCAACATTACAGCGGACTGGGTGGCTGCGCTGATCAGTGCCGGAGTGCCAAAGGCTACGTTGCAAAGCAATGTCGTGGTTGTTCAACATAGCGAAAACAATGAAA
Source organism: Pontiella sp. (assembly GCA_041740875.1). Lineage (GTDB taxonomy): Bacteria > Verrucomicrobiota > Kiritimatiellia > Kiritimatiellales > Pontiellaceae > Pontiella. Next base: position 537 of record JBGSLE010000543.1, read on the forward strand.
ACCGAACGGATCCGGCCGACTTGACCTACGTGAAGAACAATACCGATTATTATAAGATTGCCGACGGGAACGTGGCCGGCAACGGGACGCCTGGATACAAGGATGCGGACAAGAGCTTCAAGCAGCTCATCTTCGACGCCGGCAATACCAACGTGTTTGTCAAAACGCTGTGGCAAGTGGTGGATGCGGTGGTTGCGAGCCATGCCGGCAATTATGTCAACGCGGTCGTCAAAGGCGGCGGCGTCGATTTTTCCGATAGCGCGGAGCTTTGGTGGATCCTGGAGCTGGGTTCCCCGGCAGGCAACATCGAAGCGGTCTGGAACAACTATGTCCTCCCTGGCGATGGCGGTTCGCTTCCTCCGCCGGACATCTCCGGCCCCTACTACAACGAGCAGGGTGGCATGGTGATCATGGAGATCGAGAATACGGCATCCCCGTTTGATTTATGGCTTAAAAAGACGGCCATAGCCGGATTCACGGGCACGGGCTACCTGGAGTTTAACGGCAACACGACAACCACGGGCTCACCCAAATCCCCGCTGGAGTTTAATTTCAAGATCAACCAATCCGGACTCTACTACCTGCATCTGCATTGCTCGCGCGAGACGGTGGGCGGGCGCACGGACGTGGCAAACGATTGTTATGTGCGGGTGGAGGGGGATTACACTGCGCATCCGGATGCAGGCGATACCCATGGCGACCCTGCGACGCTGGACATCCTGCAATCCGACACCAAGTTTTTCGGCGGGGCCGACAAGCAATTCGTCTGGGCGTCCGGAAATCGCCTGGATCCGGGCGGCGAGAAAAACAAACGCATTGCCGTCTATGATTTCAAAGCCGGGGAGACGTACAAGCTGGTGGTCTCCGGACGCTCCAAGCTCTTCAAGGTGAACCGGATTCTATTCCGGCACACCGCCACGGGGACGGCTACCGCCCAAAACCTCAGCAACCCGGAGTCGCAGGTGTTGGACGATACGGGCGGGGAGGAGGTTCCCGACTACACCTACGTGGCCATCGCCGATTTCCCGGAGATCAACGCGGGCGAGGTGCCCTACTATAAAAACACCGCCAACAACGCGCTGGCCATCGATGCCTCCGTCGTCGCGGATCGATCCAAGTTTGCCCGCGCGAGCCGCACGTTCGATGGTCTTTCCGGCATCTACGGCATCCAGATCACCACGTTGACCGAGGAGGACGGGGAATCGACCTATCGGTTGCTGGTGAATGGGATCCCCTTGGGAACGTTCCAGAATCCAAACATTGGCGCCGGATCTCCGCTGGACTTGGCGGAGAAGACCTTTACCTGGGAAAATATTTCGCTGAACAATGGCGATGTGATTGCCATCGAATCGGACACGCACACGAACGGCGAAATTCCCGAAGGCGATGGAACGGCCTGGTCCCGCGGAAGATGGCGTCAGATCGATCTTTTTTTCACGAGCGAGCCCGTAGTGGTCATTCCCGGCCTTATCGCCGATTACGCCGCCGATTTCCCCGTCTCGCTGAATGGGGCGGACGGGAAATACGACGGGGCGGAAAGCCCCGCCGCTGGTTGGCAATATCTGTGGAGCACCAATGGTTCGGGATCGGCCAACTATTATCCGATGGTTCCCAACACGTCGGTCGCCCCCGAAACCTGGGCCATCAAGGCAGGCGGTCTCGATGTGCAGGACCAGAGACTCTCCGCAACGGGAGCTTGCCGACCGGGCAGCGCAGCAAACCACCGCGCGGTTGCGGCCTACACCCTTCAGCCCGGCGAGGGAGGGCCAGTCAGCATTGTAAATAGCATGTTCTACCGCGCCGATGCCGGGGCCAGCGTTGCGCTGAATGTCTATGTCAACGATACGCTGACCGCCATTTCCAATCGCGTCAGCCAGGGGGCGCAGGCCTACTTCGACGGTCCGCTGGGTGTGCTCAACGATGGCGACACCATCCAGGTCGTATGCGATCCGAACGGCGGCGGCGCCGGCGACCTCTTCTCCCTTGGCTTCCGGCTGGTGGAGGGGAATCCGCTGGTGTTCCGGTTCAACGCCTCTCCTTCAGAGGTTTACGCAGGGGAATCCTCCACCCTTTCCTGGATGGTGGCCGAGGATCTCGATTCGTTGACGATTTCCCCTGCGATTGGAGGGCAGACCAACCTGCTGCCCTACACCACGGGCGGCACGGGATCGATTATGTCGGATGCGCTGCTGGCCGGAACTCCTTTCAGCCTGGTGGCTATTCGCGGGGAGGAGGCGGTCACGAGTTCCGTTCAGGTCGTGGTCAACAAATTGCAGATCGAAAGCTTCGAGGCCAGTAAAACGGAGGTGTTCGAAGGCAGTGAGTTTTTATTGGATTGGCTGGTGGCGGGTGCCGCGCAGGTCGCCATTGATTGGGTGGAGAGATCCTCCAACCTGGTAACCACCGCCGAAAACGCCGGCAGCGTGGAGATCGTCCCGCCGCTAGGCATCAACACCTATGTCCTGACGGCGATGAACATGCACGAAACCCTGTCGGCCACCGCCACGGTCAGCGTGGTGGTCGCGCCGGACGAGCTTACGCTTGTCGGCCCGGCCTATGAAAACGGTTCGTTCAGCAGCAACGGCAGCTTTGAATACGACACCAAAGGGGTGCCGCATGCCGCCGTGCCCGCCCTGAATAACGTGGGGCATTGGGTTGGCAACGGGGGCATCCCGCTTCCCGCCGTGGCTATCAAGTGGGGCGTGAACGGCGTGGCGGTCCTGGGTTCCACCGTTTCCGGTGTGGATGGAGCCTACACGCTCCAGGTCGGCGTGAACGGAACGCAGACCAGCAAGCATGGCGGTTTTCTGGACACCCGCTATCCCGTGGCGGCAGGCGATACCTTCACCCTGGGTTTTAGTTGGTATGGCCAAAGCACATGGGAGGCCGGGGACGAGCTTGAAGTGCGGTTGTTCACCTCGGACGACAACACATTGAGCGGAACGCTGACTCCTCTCTTCGCGACGAACGTGGTGAAGACCACGGCTGTGGCCGACTTCGAAACCGTAGTCTTCAACAACATATCGCTCGGCGATGCCCTGCATGTCGGAAAGCACTTGTGGCTTTCGTTTTCGCACGGCAATGGCGGCACCGCCGACAACTGCCGCGTCGATGCCGTCAACCTGACGGTGCTCCGCGACAAAGGCGGCGACCCCGTCGGCGAACCGGTCACCCTGGCGCTATTGATCGAGGGCGGGCAGGGCGGCATTGCCGCCACAAACGTCAATCCCTTGATGACCTTTACCTTGCAGGGCACGACAAACCTTGTGGAAAGCGCGTGGTTCGATCTGGCCAGCACCACCGGGGTTTACTCCTTGAATTGGCAGGTGCCGATGACCAACGACGCCCTGTTTTTCCGCATCATAACGGCGGAATAGCGGCGTGGTTGAAGAGGATCGAATGGTTAAGCACCAAACAGGGAGAGGATGGGAAGTGATGCGCACTCGAAGAGTTTTGGCCGGGCCATTGATGTTGTCTTTCTGGATGGCCCAGGCAGCGGTGCAGGCGGACAATCCGCTGGTGATCCCGGGCGCGGAGCCGGGGTTCCCGGATGTCTGCTTCCAGCCACTGGGCGATACGGTCTATGCGTTCGGCGGAACGGATGTCGATCCCACGGGTGAAAATACAAAAAAGAATTTCAACATGGCCTACTGGCGCTGCTTCTCATCGAAGGACCTGGTGCATTGGACGTTGGAAAGCGAAGTCCATCCGGAAGAGACCTATATCGGCAAGTCGGACCAATGCTGGGCGAGCCATGCTGTTTTCAGGAACAACAAGTGGTACTGGTATCTCAGCAACTGGAACCACGATACGGCGGTGGTGGTCGCCGGTTCGGTCAAGGGGCCCTGGAAGGATCCGCTGGGCAAACCGCTGCTGGAAGAAGAGAGGACGAAAACGCATGAATACGACAGCTGCGTGTTCATCGATGGCGACGGACGGGCCTATATTGTTTTTGGGGTTTACAAAAACGGCGGATACCATCTCGCCGAATTGAACGAAGACATGGTTTCGCTCAAGACGGAGCCCAAACGACTCACCATCAACAACCTGGATGCGGTGATGACGGATGCGCCGTATCTCCATAAATACAACGGAAAATATTACCTCTCCTCCCGCATTGCCTATTCCGTATCCGACACCATATACGGGCCCTACGAGCATCGGGGGGTCCATGGTGCCGGGGGGCATGGCGGCTACTTCACGTTCAACAACCAGTGGTACGTAAGTTACACCACGCGCAAAAAAGGCTACCGCGCAAGCTATCGCTTCGTCTCCGTGGCGTATGTCCACTTCCGCGCCGACGGCACGATCGTGACCAAAGAGCAGGAGATCGATGAATATGGCGTGGGGCGCTACGATGCAAACTGGGATCGCATCGAAGCCGAGTGGTTTTTCGCGATGCCGGACGGCCCGGAAAAAACAGAAACCGCCACCGGCGGGTTTGAAATCAGCAACCTGAAGAATGGCGACTGCTTGCGCTTTCCGAATATCAACAACTGCCCGAACCAACCGGTTGTCGAACTAACCTTCTCCTGCGCGGATTCCAAGGGAGGAAGGATTTCGGTTCGAACAGGGCATGAAACGGGCGAGGAGATTGGCAGTGCCGTGTTCAAGCCAACGGGGTCATGGACGACGTATGAAACCGTTTCGATCCCGCTGAAAGCCGGGGAGGAAACCCGGTCGATCGCCTTTGTTTTTGAAGGGAGCGGAAATCAGGAGCTGATTCGCATGGATGCGTTTAAAATCGCCAATCGCTGATGGATCAATAAATAAATGACTATGCATAAAAATTACAAAACAAGATGGCTGCCGGCCTTGGTGCTCATGGTTGGCACGTCTGCCATGGCGGACAATCCGCTGGTGATTCCGGGCGCGGAGCCGAGTTTTCCGGATGTCTGCTTCCAGCCGCTGGGCGACACGATGTACGCGTTTGGCGGGACGGATGTCCAGCCGCAGCTGAAAAAAGGCGAGAAGGACCGCTTTATGATGATGTACTGGCGCTGCTTCTCGTCGAAGGATTTGGTGAACTGGACCTACGAAAGCGAAGTACACCCGACCGATACCTATATCGGCGAAAGCGACCAATGCTGGGCCAGCCATGCCGTCTTTAAAAACAACCAATGGTATTGGTATCTCAGCAACTGGAACCACGATACGGCGGTGGTCGTCGCCGAGACAACCAAAGGCCCGTGGAAAGACCCGCTTGGCAAGCCGCTGCTGAAGGAGGATATGACACCCACCCATGAATACGACAACTGCGTGTTCATCGACGACGACGGACGGGCCTATATCGTTTTTGGCATCAACCGCCGGGGTGGTTACCACATCGCGGAGTTAAACGACGATTTGGTCTCGTTGAAGACGAAACCTGCCAAGCTGCCCAACGATCTCGAAAAAGCGGGCGATGCGCCCTACCTCCACAAGGCGAACGGAAAATACTACCTTTCATCGCGCGCCGAATATGCGGTCGCCGACACCGTGAAGGGGCCCTACAAGATGATCGGAACGCACGAGGCGGGCGGCCACGGGGGGCACTTCGTGTTTAATAACCAGACCTACATCAACTACACGTCGCGCAGGCCGGGCACCCGTCAGCGCTATCGCTTTGTCGCCCTGGTGTATTCGCATTACCGCGCCGACGGCACGATCGTCACCAAGGAAAAAGAGATCGAGGAATACGGCGTTGGCCGCTACAACGCCGAGTGGAACCGCATCGAAACCGAATGGTTTTTCGCCATGCCGGCCGGCCCGAAAAAGAGCGAAACCGCCAGCGGCGGCTTTGAAATCAGCAACCTGAAAAAAGGCGACTGGCTGCGTTTCCCGAATATTGGCAATTGCCCGAAGCAACCGGTTCTCGAGCTGACCTATTCCTGCGCGAATGCCAACGGCGGGATCCTATCCGTCCGGGCGGACGGCGAAACCGGCGAAGAGATCGGCAAGGCGGAGTTCAAGCCGACCGGTTCGTGGACGGCATACAAAACCGTTTCCATTCCGTTGCGGCCGGGGGACGCCGCGCGTTCCATCGCGTTTGTCGTCGATGGATCGCCCGGCGAAGAGTTGATCCGCATCGATGCCTTCAACGTGAAAAAATAACATGGTTTATGGATAGGAGCCGCTTGTGAGAGTCGTATCGCTAGGAATCGTCGGGTTGCTGTTTTGTGCATTGGGCCAGGTCTCGGCGGAGAGTCCGGTGCTCAAACCGGTCAACCTGCGCTGCCAGGGGTTTGTTGATCCGCTCGGGATCGATGCGAAAAAACCGGCGCTGAGCTGGATCGTGGCGAGCGAGGATCCGTCGGTGCGCGGCCAGATGCAGTCGGCGTATCAGGTGATGGTGGCGGACGAGGGGTCGAACGAGATCCTGTGGGATTCCGGCAAGGTGGAGGGCAGCAACTCCATTCATATACCCTACAACGGAAAACCGCTGCGATCGCATCGGCGCTATGTTTGGAAAGTCCGCGTTTGGAATCGCGAGGACCAGGTTTCGGAATGGAGCGGGCCGCAATCCTGGAGTACGGGTTTTTTGGAGGAAGGGTGGCCGCCGGAGTGGATTGGCGGAACGGGAAGGACGCAGCGGCTGCGCAAGGAATTTGCGTTGCCAAAGCCGGTCAAGCGGGCCTGGGTCTATGCGTCGGCGCTCGGGTTGTACGAGCTGCGCCTGAACGGCCGGAAGGTCGGCGATGATTGGTATGCGCCCGGTTGGACGGACTATCGCACCCGGGTTCAGTACCAGTGCCACGATGTCACGGGGTTGTTGCAAAAAGGCAGGAACGCCATCGGGGCCGAGCTGGCTCCGGGGTGGTATATGGGGCGCATCGCTTGGTTCGCAAAAGACATGTACGGGAAGGAAGTGGCCTTTGCCGCCCGGCTGCATGTGGAGTTCGAGGATGGCACGCAGCAGGTCGTCGGGACCGACAAGACATGGCAGGCGGGAACGTCTCCCGTGACCGATTCCGACATGCAGGATGGCGATCGTTACGATGCGCGCCTGGAGCAGCCCGGCTGGGATGCGCCCAACTTCAACGATGCGGCGTGGAAGCCGGTTTCCATCGTGAAATTGAAAAAGGAACCGGTATTGGTCGCGCAGGCGGAGCCGTCGATCGGCGTGCTGGCCGAGGTGGCGCCGGTCAAGGTGGGCGAGCCGAAGCCCGGCTTGTTTGTGTACGACCTCGGGGAAAACATTACGGGCGTGGTGCGCATCAAGGCCAAAGGCGCGGCCGGCACGACGCTTACCCTTCAGCACGCCGAGCGGTTGAATGCGGACGGCACGCTGGACCTGACCAACCTGAAGCTGGCAAAAGCGACGGATGTCCACATTTTGAAGGGGCAGGGGGAGGAGGTTTTCCAGCCGAAATTCACCTTCCACGGGTTCCGCTATTTTTCCGTTCAGGGGCCCGCCAAGGCGCCCGCATTGGCCGACGTGACCGGCCTGGTGACCGGCAACCGGGTGGAACAGGCGGGGACGCTCAATACCTACGAAGATGACCTCAACCGTGTGCTTGAAAACATACACCGCACCTTGCGCAACTCGTTCCTCTCGGTGCCGATGGATTCTTCGCAACGCTCCGAGCGCCTCGGCTGGACGGGCGACGCGAACGTCATGGCGGCCACCTCGGCCTATATGTTTGATGCCTGGCGATTTTTCGCCAAGTGGCAGACCGACATCCTCGACGCGCAATCCCTGAACGATGGCGGGAAGGACGAAGGCTACATGCCGAACGTGGCGCCCAAATGGAAGTCGCCGGGCAAGGGCCATGCCGGCTCTGGCGGCGGCTGGGGCGATGTGGGGGTCAACCTCCCCTATGTCCTGTGGCTGCGCTATGGCGACACCAAAATCATCGAGGAGAGCTATGTGCGCATGCAGAAGTGGCTGGTGTTTTTGGAGTCGAAACTCGAAGAGGGCATCGTGCCGAACAGTGCGCAGATCGCCCGGGCCGGCGACTGGGAAAACGTCGATGACGATACCTTCAAGGACGTCGTGGCCACTGCCTATTATGCACTCGACTTGATGCAGATGGCCGAGATGGCCGAAGCGATTGGAAAAACAACGGACGCCGCGCACTATCGCGAGCAGTACCAAAAGGTGCGCGCGGCGTTTATCGGAAAATGGGTTTCGGGCAACGGGCTGGTGGCCAAGGGCTCGCAGACGGCGCAGGTTTTCGCGCTCTATATTGGACTGTATCCGGACGGCAAAAAAGAGGCCGTGCTGGAGAAGCTGGTCGAGAATATCGAAGCGCACGGCAACCACCTTACGACGGGATATTTGGGAACCCAATGGCTGCTGCATGTGCTGGCGGACAACGGCCGGCTCGACGTGGCGTACGCGATCTTGCAGCAGACGACGCAGCCGTCCTGGATTTTCATGACGAGCATGGAGCAAACCACGCTGTGGGAAAGCTGGGATACCCTGGGGTCGGACGGAAACTTCCTGAACGAGAAACGAACCTCGCTCGGGCATTCGGCGCTGGGCTCTGCCGGCGATTGGATGTTCCAGGCGATTGGAGGATTGGTTCCCGACAGTAAACACCCGGGATTCCATCATTTCTATATTTGTCCGCGGCCCGGCGGAACCCTGAAGCAGGCGGAGATGGGCTATCCATCGCCCTACGGGAAAATCGCTACCCGCTGGATCATCAAGGGGAACAAGATGGTTCTCGAAGTCGAAGTGCCGGTCAATGCAACCGCGACGATCATGCTTCCCGCCATGCAGGCCGATCGCATCACGGAAGGCGGCAAACCCGCCGCCGCCTCGCCCGGGGTGGCCTTTTTGGAAAGCAAGGAGGGGACGACCCGCTACAAGGTCGGCTCGGGCACCTATTCGTTCATGCTGCCGTTTGGCGCGCGCAAGTAGTGGATTTTCCAAGAGTCAACGAAGGGATCGACGGGTGAAAAAGATGAAGTGGAGCATCATGGCGGCCATGAACCGGGCCGGGTTGCACCTGGCGATAGTGCTGCCTTTCGGCCCGTTGGCCTGGGCCGGAAACCCGATTGTTCCGGATGCCGGGATGGCCGATCCGCATGTGTATGTCTTT
>JBGSLE010000544.1:0-4191 GCA_041740875.1 Pontiella sp.
TCGGCCCCGGCCCCCAAGGCCGAAGCCAAGCCCGTACCCGCCCCGGCGGAAAAGGCCGTCAATGCCGCCCCGAATGTCCGCCGCCTGGCGCGCGAGCTGGGCGTCGATATCCATGCCGTCGAATCGACCTCCCCCGGCGGGCGCATCAGCATGGAGGACGTGAAGAATTTCGCGAAGGCCAGCCTGGAAAACGGCGGCGGAAGCCCGCGGCGGACGGGCGGATCCCAAGGCGCGGTGCGCGTCGAGAAGATGAGCCAGATCCGCAAGGCGACCATGGAGCATATGGCGCATTGCTGGGCCACCATCCCGCACGTCACCCAGCACGACATGGCCGACATCACCAAGCTCGAACAGCTCCGCAAGCGCTTTGCGCCGCGGGCCGAGGCGGCCGGAACCAAGCTGACCGTCACCGCGATCCTCGCCAAGGTCGTCGCCTCCGCGCTCAAGGTCTTCCCGAAGTTCAACTGCAGCATCGATCCGCAGAAGGCCGAGATCCTCTACAAGCAGTATTACAACATCGGCATCGCCGTGGACACCGAGAAGGGCCTGATGGTTCCGGTCATTCGCGACGCCGACCAGAAAAACATGGTCGATATCGCCGTCGCCCTCGGCGAAATCGCCAAGAAGGCGCGCGAAGGGAAAATGACCCTGGCCGATTTGCAGGGCGGAACCTTCACGATCACCAACCTCGGCGGCATCGGCGGCTCCTTCTTCACGCCGATCGTCAATGCGCCGGAAGTGGCGATCCTCGGCGTCGGCAAGGCGATCATGGATCCGTGCATCGGCAAGAACGAACTCTGCGCGCCGCGCCTGCGGATGCCGCTCTCGCTCTCCTACGACCACCGCATCATCGACGGCGCCGACGGCGCACGCTTCCTGCGCTGGATCGTCGAGGCGATCGAGGAGCCGATGCTCATTTCGCTGGAGGGATAGCGCAACGTTATCAACAATACGGCTACTGCGGCATGATCCCGATTTTGTTGAGGATTGTTTTAACTTTTTCACGATCCTGCGGATAGAAGCGGTTGAACGGCTCCGCCATGAAATCATCGCAAAGACCAAGAATCGAAGCCGCGCATTTGGTCGCCTTGATGAATCGCGAGGCATATTTCCCGATGCGGTAGATCTCCCCGAACGCCTCTATCCTTTGCTGCAGTACCGCGCAACGTGCGGCGTCGCCGGCCACGGCCGCCTCGTAGGCATCCACGAACAACCGCGGATAGACGTTGGCGCCGCCATTCACACCGCCATGACCGCCCAGCGGAATGGAAGCGATCAACATTTCTTCAGGGCCAATGAGAAAGCTCCAGTCGGGGCGCTCGGACCGGAGTTTGCAGAGGTTGGAATAGTACGCCATGTCGCCGCTGCTGTCCTTGACCCCAACCACGCGGTCCAGCTTGGCAAGATCGTGCAGGGTATCGATTTCGAACCACACCTTGGTCAGGGAGGGCATGTTGTATAACATCACGGGAAGAGCCAGTTCCGGAACCAGTTTGCAGACGTAGGCCGCAAGCTCGGTTTGGCCGGCGGGAAAATAGTAGGGCGTCGAAAGAACCACGCCGTCGGCCCCGGCCTCCGCCGCAATCCAGGAGAGTTTCACCGACTCGACAAACGCCGTGTCCGTGACGCCGACCACCACCGGTATACGCCCGTTGACCTGTCGGCAGACGTGCCGGATCACCTCGGCGCGCAAGCGGTAGCCGAGGCTTGGGCCCTCGCCGGTGGTGCCCAGCGCAAACAGTCCATGAATGCCGCCCCGCAACATATGCTCAATCAGCCGTTCCAAACCCTCGACATCCAGTGTGTCGCGATCTTTGAGCGGTGTGATGAGCGGAGGGACGATCCCTTTGAGTTGTTTTTGTTCCGTCATGTTTTTTTTCTTAGGTTAAGAAGTCCCGTGAGCAAAATGCCCACAACCAGGATGGAAAGTGTTCCAATCACCGGAATCAGCAAGGCATGGAAAGGGCTGGCCAATCCGCCGGAACCGAGGTTTTGCAAGGTTGTTCCGCAACGATGGAGGGCGGAATCGGGACGTGCAGTCATGAAGATTTCCGCCACCTTGGGTAGCGACATCCAGAGAATGACCAGCAGTCCGATCAGCACCGATGCGATTGCCGCTGGGTTTTGTGTTTTCCGACTGATCAATCCAAGCAGGAAGAGCCCCACCATCCCGCCGCTGAAGATCCCCGAAAGCGTCCACCACATGTCCAACGCACTCTCGGTGACTTGCACCAGCAAGAAGGCAAGCCCCGTGCCGAGCAACCCCCAGACGACCGTGGCGGAATAGAGCACCGTCATCTCCTGCTTGCTGGTCGCCACCGGGTTGATTAGCCGTTTGTAATAGTCGGTCAGGGTCAATGTGGCCGACGAGTTGAGGCTGGTCGAAATCGTGCTCATGCCCGCCGCGAAAACCGCCGCAATCAGCAGGCCGGTCAGGCCCGGTGGCAGATGGGCGCTCATGAAGTATGGAAATACCCGGTCGCCAAGATCGTTGAGTCCCTTGGTGCGAGACACGGCCTCCTGCCGCATGGCAAATCCGGGATCCGTTTCGTCGTCGCCGGCCTGTAGCAACTGCTGGCGTGCGACCACCTGGCGCACCGCGTTCAAATCGCTTAGTTCTGGCGAATCCCATATTCCATCCGCGACCGCAAGGGCTGCCGCCTTGCGGCGCGCATCGGTTTCCGGCATGCCTTGGGCCACCAGCGCCGCTGTGTGGCGGGTTTCGATTTCCACTACCTTATCCGCTTGGAAAAAGGTGAATAGCGAAGTGCCGATAAAGAAAAAGACGGCGCTTACCGGAACATACAGCAAGCCCGCCAGCCAAAGACCCTGCTTGGCTTCCTTGTCCGATTTCGAGGCGATGTAGCGTTGGATATAGCTTTGATCAATCCCGAAGTTGCGCAGGTTTTCCGCAAGCCCAAAAAGAACCATGGTCCAAAAGGTCTTCTCGGCCATGTCGGGGGTGAAACTGCCCAAGGAAAACTTCCCATGGGTGGAGGCGACTTCGAAAACCTGGCCGGCACCGCCCGGCATCTGTAGCAGCATCACGGCCAAAACCACGACGGCGCCGCCCATCAGCACCAACGCCTGGACGGCATCGGTCCAAATCACCGCGACGACCCCGCCGACGAGCGAATAGACCGTTACGCTGATGCCGACGACCGCCAGGATTACATGGATGTTCCAACCAAAGATCACCTGCAACGGCAACGCCATCAGATACATCACCACCGCCATGCGCGCCAGCTGCGTCAGCATGTAGAAAAAGCTGGCGTATATCCGTGCCCAAAGGCCGAAGCGGTCTTCGAGCGCCGCATAGGCCGACACATGCTTGCTTTTGCGATAGTAGGGCAGGAAATAGGTGACCCCCACCCAGGTCGCCAGCGGCACGGTCAATGAGAAGACAAACGGGGACCAATCCGAAACAAAACTTTTTCCCGCATTGGCCAAATAGCTAATGCTGCTGAGGAAGGTCGCGAAAATGGACAAGCCGCACACCCATCCCGGAATCGAGCGGTTTCCCGCAGTGAAGCCTTCCGCGCTGCGCGTCCGGCTATAGAAATAAAAGCCGAATCCCGTCGTGCCTACGAAATAGACGATTAGGACAATCCAATCCAAAAGATGGAACGAGTTTGCCATCATTTTGCCGACCTTGGATTTCCCATGAGATACAAATGCCCATCCTCGGCTCCGACCAGCAGGTCGGGAATGCCGTTTTTATCCCAATCAACCACCGTTGGGCTCGTCGTGTGGCCGGAAATCTTGCGCGCATCCATGGGTCCCATATCCTTGAATGCCACGTTGCCGTCTCGGCTGCCCATGTTGCGGTAGAAATTGGCGTTTTCACCATTGAGAAGCACATCGAGGCGTCCGTCGCCGTCCCAATCCACGACCTGCAACTTGCGGCGGCCGCTCTTCCCCGCACGATTGGCGTTTGGACGGAGCGGGGTTCCATCCTCGTTGACGAATATGCGTTTTCCCGGAAGAAGCACCAACGCTTCCCCGCGTTTTGCACGTTCGAAAAAGGCGAGGTAGCCTTCATGGTCCAGCATGTCTTGTCCGGATATAGGTTGTCACTTTGGAAAGGAAAAGGTCCAAGGTGAAGACGGTAATACGCTACAGTGAGGCATTCAAGAGACAGGTGGTGGACGAGATTGCCCGGGGCAAGTTCTCTTCCCCGTACAAGGCCCA
>JBGSLE010000545.1:0-2431 GCA_041740875.1 Pontiella sp.
GACGGGGAAGGCGTAGATCGGCAGGCCCGAAGCCGCCGCTTCGAGGATGACCAGGCCGAACGGTTCGTAGTAGGAGGTGAAGAGAAACTCGTCGGCGGCCAGATAGTATTCCTCGGGGGCGCTGACGGAACCGGCCATCACCAGCCGCCCTTGCCTGACCAGCTCGTGGCAGCGGTCGAGCATGCCGGCATATTCGGGCCCGTTGCCGACCACGACCAGCACCCGGCCTTCCGGTAGCAGCCGGGCGATGCGCTCGACGCGGTCGGAACCCTTCATGCCCCGGTGCAGACGGCCGACCCACAGCAAGATGCGCTTCTCTTGCGGCAGGCCCAACCGCTGGCGCAACGCCCGCTTGGCGGGGGCATCGACCATGCGGAAGCGGCGGACATCCACGCCATTGGGGACATAGTTGATGCGCGAGGGGGGAAAGCCGGCGCGCACCCAGGTTTCGATCGTATGCAAGGAGATGCCGACGAGCTGGTCGGAGGTTTTCCTGATCAGGAACCAGTTGAGGGAGCTGTCGGCGTCGCTGATGGGCAGGTGCGTGTGCATGACCACGGGGGTGCGCGTGGTGATGTAGGCCAGACGGGGCCAGGTGATGCCGTCGTGGGAGTGGATGATGTCGGGCCGCATCCGCCCGATCGCCAGGCGGAGGAGGAGGACGCCCCGCAGAGCCTGTCGCGAGGATGCGATTCCGATATAGGCTGTGTTCCCCGGCATCTTCGCTGCGATGGGGCCGGGCGATCCATAGAGGAAGAGCAGCCAGACCTCGTGCCCGGCGGCTTTCTGCTCGAAGGCGAGCGCCTCGGCAACGCGCAGGGAGCCGCCGGTGTCCGGATCGTCCCGCTGGCAAATATGGATGATGCGCATAGAGGAAATCCCGGGGGTTACGGCAGCCGGTTCGGCCGCGGGCCGAATTCGCCGATCGGCTGGCGGAGCAAGGTGAAGAAACGGCGCGCATAGCCGGCCCAGCCCGACCAATAGCGGCGCGAGAACGGATGCCGCAACGGCCGCAGGCTTTGCGTTGCGAACTGGCGGAACAGGATATGGCGCAGCGCGCGTTGCTCGGACGGCGGCAACCCCTTGCAGCGCATCACCCGGAACTGGACATACTGCATTTCCCGTGGATAGAAATAGGGCTTTGCCAGCATCTCCTCGGTCAGGCTGCCCGCCCACACGCCGACATAGCAGAGCACCTCTTGGAGATGCACGATCTTCCGGTGCAGGCAGGCCTCGACAAAAAAGTCCCAGTCGGGGGTGCCCAACCGGCTGTCGAGGCCGCCAAGGTCGCGGAAGAGCTTGCGGGTGAAGAGCGTGGCGGAGGGAATCGCGCTGGCGCAATAAGGTATGCTCCACAGGGCGCGGTCGTAGCCCGCCGGGCGCACCTCGTGCTGCAGCGGCAACCTCAAAACACGCGTCATTTTTTCCGTCACCTTTCCGATGAGGAATTTTTCGACGTCGACCGTCACCAAGGTTTCGTCGTCCACCAGCGGGACGGTCTGGGCGAGGTAGTCGGGATGGAGCAGGTCGTCGTCGCACAAGGGCTTGATGATATCGTACCGGCAATGCTCCAGGCAGCGGTTCATGTTGCCAGAGAATCCGGCGTTTTCGGCGTTGGCGCAGACGCGCAGCCGGGGATCGGCGATGGACTTGAGCGCGTCGGCCGCCGGGATGGGGCCGTGGTTGTCGGAGACGACCACCTCGAACGCGGGATAGCGCTGGGCCAGGGCCCAGCGGCAGGTCTCGCGCAGGACTTCGCACCGCGTCTCCGAGTTGAGATAGGTGATGACGTAGATGGATACGGGGGGTTGGTTTTTCATGATCTCCTTTTGTTTTCAAGCCGGGCTAACATGCTGGAAACGGTCGCGCCAACAGGCGGCGGTCAACGGGCTGAAATCATACTCGGTCGCGCACATTTCGCGGCGCTTCTGCTCCAGGAACGCAGCGGTCAGATCGCCGAATTGCTCCGGAGAGTCTAGGAAAAGCACCGGCAGGTTTTCCATTTCCCGCTGGAACGCGGCCTCCTTGACGGTGATCGGGATGACGCCCAGGTGGAGGCAATCCCACAGGCGGTAGGTATCGAACCCCGCGCCGCGCGGGCAGATGGCGAAGGCATGGTCGTTGAGCTGCCCGAGGAATTCGCGGCTGGTCAACGGGTAGCCGGAATATTCGCCGTAGCCGTCGATTTGCACCCGCTCGACAAACGGCTTGCCCTTGAGCAGCTCCTGGATGCGCCGCCGGGCGGGATGGGTGGAGGGGCTAAAGTTGCAATAGGCCAGCTTTTGCTTGTCCGGCCGGGGGCGCAGGCCAAAATGCGCCACCCCTTTGTAGTCGCGGCCGAGGGGATACCAGCGCACCTTTTCATGCGCCGTGTCGGCATTCATGGCGAAAACCCGGTCGACGTTGGCGGGAACCAGCGCCGCCTCGGCGT
>JBGSLE010000546.1:0-5848 GCA_041740875.1 Pontiella sp.
CCTGACCGACGAGGAGCAACGCGCGTTGCGACAGCTGCTCCAGCAGGAGCAAGGCGCGCAGCAGCGGGAGCTGGCCGCGTGGTGGATCCGCCGGATGGTCGCCTCCCCCTGCCCGCTCCAGGAAAAGATGGCGCTTTTCTGGCATGGCCATTTCGCCACCAGCATCCGCAAGGTGAACATCGCTTACATGATGTATGCGCAGAACCAGACCTTCCGCGACCATGCGCTGGGCAACTTCCGGGAGTTGGTCACGGCGGTCGCGCAGGATCCGGCCATGCTGGTCTACCTCGACAACACCATGTCCCGCGCGGGTTCGCCGAACGAAAACTTTGCCCGCGAATTGATGGAGCTGTTCACCCTCGGCGAAGGCCACTATACCGAACAGGACATCAAGGAGGCCGCCCGCGCCTTCACCGGATGGATGGTCGATCCGCGCAGGTTTGCCTTCCTCGACGCCACGCAGTCCGTTCCGGGAACCAAAACAAGGAACCGGCCGCACGACGACGGCACGAAGGTCTTTTTCGGGCAGGAAGGCAACTTCGACGGGCACGACGTCATCCGCATCATCCTCGAACAGGAACAGACCGCCCGGTTCATGGTGGCTAAGCTTTGGCGCTTCTTCGCCTATGGAAACCCGGAGCCGGAACTCGTCGAAGCGCTGGCCGCCGTTTTCCGAATGAACGGCTATGCGATCGCCCCTGTCCTAAAGGCCATGTTCACCCATCCCGCATTCTACGGCGAAAAGGCGGTCCGCACGCAGATCAAGAGCCCCGTGCAGTGGCTCGTCGGCTCCTGCATCGCGCTGGGCGTGGAAAACCCCGACCCGGCCTACAGCCTCAACGCACTGCGCACGCTCGGCCAGGAGCTGCTAGCCCCGCCCAACGTCAAGGGCTGGGACGGCGGCTATGCCTGGATCACCACCTCGAGCCTGACGCAGCGCTACAACCTCGCGGCCCAGCTGGTGAACCAACGGCCGAAACCGGAAAAGGGGCGCAAGGAAAAACCGCCCTACACCGTTGACACCGCCGCCGTGTTGCCCGAAAAGCATAGGGAAACCAACGCGATGGCCCGGGGCTATCTCGAAGAGCGGATCTACCAAACCCGGCTCGGCGGCGAAGGGCGCGCGCGGCTGGACGCCTTTTTCGCCACGCAACCGCAAGCCAAGGATTGGACGGATGCCCAGGTGCGCAACATCCTGCACGCCATGATGGGCACCCCGGAATACCAACTGACGTAGGAGCATGACCATGGGCATGAGACGCCGCGAATTCATCTATACCACCGCCTGGGGCGGAACCATCGCCATGGCCGCACCGTCCCTTTTTGCCGGACAGGCCACGGCGGGCGCCCCGGTGCTCGTCGTCATCCAGCTGGCCGGGGGCAACGACGGGCTCAACACCGTCGTCCCCCTCGGCAACGACCACTACCGCCGCGCCCGGCCCAAGATCGCCATACCGGATGCGGCCGCCCTGCGGATCAACGACGCCATTGGCCTGCACCCAAACCTCGCCGGGCTCAAGTCCCTCTACGACCAAGGGCACCTCGCCATCGTCGAAGGCGTCGGCTACCCCAACCCCAACCGCTCGCACTTCCGCTCGACCGAAATCTGGCATACCGCCTCCGACGCCGACCGCACCGAGCGGCATGGCTGGCTCGGCCGCTATTTCGACGCCTACTGCGCCGACCAGCCCGCCAGCGTCGGCCTCTGCATCGGCAGCCAAAACCCGCAGGCCTTCGACGCCGCCACGCCCAAGGGCGTCACCTTCAACGATCCCCGCCAACTCAAGGTGCAAAAGGCCAAGGGTGCCGACGAGCAAGCCATGATGCAGATGATGGGCGTCGACGACGAAGGACAGTCCGAAACCGCCGCTGGCGAATCGATCGGAAACCTTGCGGGGAGCATGGCGGCCCAGCCCGCCGGCCTCGACCCCCTCGCCTTCCTGCAAAACACCGCCACCGAAGCCAGCATCAGTTCGCAACAGATCGACGCCATCCTGAAACGGGTCAAACCGCAAACCGAATTTCCCGGCTCGCGCCTAGCCAAGGAGTTGCAGGTCGTTTCGCAGCTCATTCGCGGCGACATGCCCACCCGCGTCTACTACCTCTCGCGCGGCGGCTTCGACACCCACACCAACCAAACCGGAGCCCACGCCGCCCTGATGAAGGAGTGGGGCGACGCCATGCAGGCGTTCCTCGCCGAAATGAAGGCCGCCGGCCAGCTCGACCGCGTCTGCGTGCTCGTCTACAGCGAATTCGGCCGCCGCGTGAAGGAAAACGCCAGCGGCGGAACCGACCACGGGGTCGCCGCGCCGGTCTTCGTGCTGGGCGGCAAGATCAAAGGCGGACTCCACGGGCGGCCGCCCAGCCTCGCGCCGGACGATCTGGTCAAGGGCGACATCGCCCACACGACCGACTACCGCTCCATCTACGCCACCCTGCTCGAAAAGCACCTCGGTGCCGCCAGCCCGCCCGTCCTCCTCCGGGAATTCCCGCTGCTGGACATCGTGTAGCCCCCAAAAAAACGGGCGATCCGGAATTTGCGGAAAATTACCCTTTCGAATGCCTGCGGAAATAAGTACAAAGGGCACGTATATCGAACGTGCCCATGAAAAGACTCTCCACCATCCTGTTTTCCGCCCTGCTTCCCGCCCTCGCGCACGCGCAGACCCATCTCGATGTCAAGGTGCCCGACCGGCTGGAGCACGACCTGTTCGGGCCGGTCAAATCCGTGCTGACGGAATACAGCTACAACCTCTCGGATCTCTCCTACAAGGAAGAGCTGGTCTTCGACGCGGCAGGAAACCTGCTCTCCCGAACCAAGTGGGACAGCAAGGGCGCCGTCACCCGCTTTACCACCAACACCTACGATGCCGCCGGCTGCTTCGTGGCCCAGCGGGTGGAAAACCGCGGCAAGGGCGGCACCAACGAATGCGACGTCGTGCTCAACCTCCCCGCGCGCAAGATCGCCCTGCGCGACCGGAAAACCGGCGAAGTCGAAATCCGCACCTACTCCGAGGCAAAATACCACCTGCACACGGAACGCATGGACAAGGCAAAGAAGCCGCTGTCGTCGAACGCCTTCAAACGGAGACCGGACCATAAAGAGACCGAATACGTCTCCTGCGACGAGCGCGGCCGCGCCGTATACACCGTCGCCTTCGGCTGGACCGAATCCAACCTGCTGGAAAAGGAGCTCATCCAGCACAACGAGAAGAAGACGCGCACGCTGACGGAAAACGAATACCTCGCCACGGACGCGCACGGCAACTGGACGCAATGCCTCGCGCAGACCTACAAGCTCGAACGGTCCGGCAAGGAGAAGGACTACGAGAAGTTCCTGAAGCGGACGATCGAATACCACGCAAACTAGACGGAGACGCCCCATGGAAAAAACCGCCCGCCCAAACCCGCGCCGCCGTTGGACGGCCGCATTGCTCGCCCTCGCCCTGCCCTGCGCCGCCAGTGCCGCCCCCAAGTCCTCCGAAAAAAAGGACGACGCCGAGACGGCGCGCGCGAAGGCGGAGGCTCTGGAGAAAAAGCGCGAGGAACAGGCGTTGATCCGTGCCCAGTTCGCCTTCGGGTTCAACGACATTGCCGACAAGATCGTGATCATCGAGTGCGAAGGCGCGCGGGGTGGCAGCGCCGGCAGCGGCTTCATCGCCAAGATGAACGGCAAACCCTACATCTTCACCAACCAACACGTCATCATGGGGGCCGACAAGATTGCCTTCACCACCGCATCGGGTCAGCGCCTCGCACCCAAAAGCGTTGAACTCTCCTCGGAGCGCGACATCGCCCGGCTGGAAGTGGATGCGCAGGACGGCCTCGAAATCGGGCCCACCGTCGCCATGGGAATCCCCGTGGCCGTGTTTGGCAACAGCGAAGGCGCAGGCGTCGCCACCGAACTCTACGGCACGGTCAACGGCGTCGGCGCCGAGCTGGTCGAAACCTCGGCAGAATTCGTTTCGGGCAACAGCGGCAGCCCGGTGCTGAACCTCGACCGCCAGGTGCTCGGCATCGCCAGCTATGTCCGCGTTTCGCGCAAGCATGCCATGAAGGAGGGCACCGAATTCGAAAACAAGACCCGCCGCTTCTGCTACCGGCTGACCGGAGTCGAATGGCAGGCCGTCAACTGGAAGCAATACAACGACAAGTTCGGCAAGACCTGCGTCGCCAACGAAGCGCTGGTCGACTCCATCTTCGACATCATCCAGGACTGGTTCAAGGATCCGTTCTCGAAGGTCGCGGCCGACGACCACCCCGACACCGAGCTGCGGAAATGGTCCTCTTCGCACAACCTGATGGTCAATCGCATCGTCCGTTTAAACGACAAGGGCCGGGCCACTCCGCACGAGCTCGACAACACCAACAAGCAGATCCGCAAGGATATCGGCGACAGCGCCGCCACCCTCTCCGCCGCGTGCAAGCAGCGGTCCCGGCAAATGCGGCTGCTGGCCACGCAGCGCGACCTTTCGGGCTACCTGCGCGGGGAGTTCGAAGGCTACGCCGCCAGCTTGGATAACGCCGCCGCCGCGATCGACCGCTTTGGCGCCAAGCTCTCCGACATCAACTTTTTCTCGTTCAAGGACGAGGTGTAGCCTCTTCTGCCAGCAGCGTCCGGAAGAGCTCCATCCCTTCCCGGTCGCGGGGCGTCAGCTCGTAGTGGACCGACACCGTCAGGTAATCGAGCCAGAAACCAACCGGATGGCCCAACCGCGCGGCGTAGCGTGCGGCAATTTGCTCGATCGATCTGAAACCCGCCGCGAAGGCCTTGCGGGCGATTTCGCCGACGGCGTCGATGTGGGGGAAATCCCTGCGCACGACCCAGGCGGCGAAGACAAACGGCAGTCCGGTCATCTGTTTCCACGCCCCGGCCAAATCGATGTCGCCCGCCGGGGCCGGGTCGGAGCAGAGCGCGCGGTCGCCGATCACTACGCAAGCGTCGGGGCGATCGACGTATCCGGCACCGCACATTGTCACCGGCTGATGGAAATGGCGTTCCATCAAGAGCGCCGCCAACGCGTTCGACGTGGCCGAAGCGGGATCGCGTTCGACGGTTCTGATCCACCCCACCGGCTGGTTGCATTTGAGCAGCACGCTTTTCACCGGCCCGTCCGCCGCGACGCCCAACCCGTCGAGCATCACCAGTTCGGGGTGGGCGAAAAGGTGCGCCACCGGAATCAGCGCCACGTCGGCGCGGCCGGACTTGAGGTCGCTCACCAGGTTGGCCGGGTGGTCGTTGATGACCCGCACGCGCGGATCGGCCTCCGCCAGCTTTTCAACCAGCGGGGCGGAGTTGCTGTACGGCGCGCCCGCAAAGATAAAGTGCTCTTTCATCGCCTATTTCTTGCCTGAAAAAATGCACACCGTCCCGCAGGTCAGCGGCTGGCACTGCACGTGTGAAAAGCCTGCCGCGCCAAACATGTCAGCCACATTGTCGGGTTTGGGAAAATCCTCGATCGAGTCGAGCAGATAATGGTAGGCCGAACCGCCGCCCAGCAGGCGGCCAACCAGCGGCACCAGCGGCGTATAGAGCTTGTAGCCCAGCCGGACGAGCGCCCGCTCTGGATAGGTCGCTTCCAGGATCACGAGCATTCCTCCCGGTTTGAGCACGCGGTGCATCTCCTCCAGCGCCCGCTGCCGTCGCTCGATGTTGCGGAAGCAAAAACCCGAAACGATGCCGTCGTAGGTTTCGCGCTCCATCGGCAGGTCGAGCGCGTCGGCCACGAAGAAACTGACGGAATCGCCCACGCCGCGCCGCGCCGCCTTCGCCTTGGCGATGGCCAGCATCTGCTCCGAGGGATCGATGCCGTCCACCAGCACGTTGGCCGACTGGTCCAGGATTTCG
>JBGSLE010000547.1:0-5987 GCA_041740875.1 Pontiella sp.
AGCTGCTGGCCGAAGGGATCTACAACGTCATGGTGGCCGTCCGGGGCGATACCTGCATCTCCGTCCCGCTGGCCGAGGTGGCCGGGCAGACCAAGCTCGTGCCCATGGGCCATCGCTGGCTGAAGACCGCCGCGCTCGTGGACACCTGCCTGGGCGCCCAGATGGATTTCTAGTTCGGGAGGTTTGGCATGGGCTGCAAAAATGGCGAATCGAAGCACGAACGCAAACCCGGCATGTACGAATGCAAGAAGTGCGGCGCCGTGGTGAAGAAGAAGGACAAGGTCTGCAAGGCCAAGAAGATCAAGGAATAAGCGTTTCTTCCTCTGTACCTGTGGTTTGGGATTTTGGTGGGGATCGGCCCCCTCTTTCCGGGTCTATTGGGCAGATCCATGATCCTTTTTGTTTTGTTTTTGCACGGGGGTCGTTTTAAATACGCGCCTTTATCCCGAGGTCAGGCATGAAAACGATCCAAGAACAAATCCAGGAACTGAAGCGCGAGCGGGGCGCGATCATCATCGCCCACAACTACCAGCCCGACGAAGTCCAGGCGATTGCCGACTTCACCGGCGATTCGCTCGAACTCAGCCGCAAGGCCGCCGAGCTGGACGAGGAGGTCATCGTGTTTTGCGGCGTCCACTTCATGGCCGAAACCGCCGCCATCCTCAGCCCCCGGAAAACCATCCTGCTTCCCGATCGGTTCGCCGGATGCCCGATGGCCGACATGATCACCGCCGAACAGCTACGTGCCAAGAAGGCCGAGCATCCCGGTGCCGTCGTCATCTGCTACGTCAACAGTTCGGCGGCGGTCAAGGCCGAGTGCGACCTTTGCTGCACCTCCTCCAACGCCAAGAAGATCGTTTCGTCGGTGCCGTTGGACAAGGAGATCATCTTCGTGCCGGACACCCATCTCGGCCACTATGTCCAGAAGGAGCTGGGCCGTGAAATGATCATTTGGGACGGTTACTGCCCGACCCACTCGCGCATCCGCGACATCGACGTGATCCGTGAAAAGCAGGACCATCCCAACGCGATCATCATGGCCCACCCGGAGTGCCCGGAAGGGATTCGCGCCATCGCCGACCAGTTGCTCTCGACCGGGCAGATGTGCATCTTCGCGAAGCAGTCGGAGCACAAGGAATTCATCGTCGCCACCGAAATGGGGCTGCTCTACCGCCTGCGCAACGAAAACCCGGGCAAGAAATTCTACTCCGTCAGCGACCGCGCGCTCTGCCCGAACATGAAAAAAATCGATTTGGAAAAGGTGCTTTGGTCGCTGCAGGACATGCAGTACCGCATCACCGTCCCGGAAGAGATCGCGAACCGGGCGCGCCGCTCGATCGAAACCATGCTCCAACTAAGCTAGGAACAAATCACTATGTGGGAATACTCCGACAAGGTTAGCGACCATTTCAGAAACCCGCGCAACGTCGGCGCGGTCAAAAACCCCGATGGCGACGGGCTGGCCGGCTCGCTCGCCTGCGGCGACGCCCTGCGGCTGACCTTCAAGCTCGATGGAGACAAGCGCATTTGCGAGGCCCGGTTCCAGACCTTCGGGTGCGCCAGCGCCATCGCCTCCTCCTCGGCCCTGACCGAAATGATCCTTGGCAAGACCATCGAGGAGGCCGAGCAGATCACCAACAACGACATCGTCAATTACCTCGGCGCGTTGCCCAAGCAAAAGATCCATTGTTCCGTGATGGGGCGCGAGGCGCTCGAAGCGGCGATCTACAACTACCGCACCGGCAAGACCCTGGATCGCAAACTGGATGGCAACGTCGTTTGCCATTGCTTCGGCGCGACCGACAAGGAGATCGAAAAAATCGCCCGCGAACAACGGCTCTCCTCCGCCGAAGATGTGACGAATGCCTGCAAGGCGGGCGGGGGCTGCGGCCAATGCATCCCGGAAATCGAAGCCATCATCGCGCGGGGTGCTCGGCGAGGAAAAGGCGAAGACGGTGGCAAAACCTCGGCTGACCCAGTTGCAGAAGATCAAGCTGATCGAAGAGACCATCGACCGCGAAGTCCGCCCGATCCTGCGGCGCGACGGGGGCGACCTTGAGCTGCACGATGTTGATGGCAACCGCGTCTTCGTCAAATTTGTCGGGGCCTGCGTCAGCTGCCCCGTCTCGTCGGTCACGCTCAAGGACGTGGTTGAAAGCCAGCTGCGCGAGACGGTTTCCCCCGACCTGGTCGTCGAGGCCGTGTAGGTGGTTGATATTGAACAGAAGGTCGCAAAGGTCGCAAAGGACGTCACATGCATTCGAAATACGAAAAGGCCAATGCACTTAGCTACAAAGTGATTGGTGCGGCAATAGAGGTGCACTCGGTCATGGGAAGCGGTCTCTATGAGGCAATATATGAAAAGTGCTTGATGCGAGAATTGGAGCTTCGAGGTATTTCCGCCGTCAACCAGCTGGTTGTACCCGTTGAATATAAAGGCTATGTGTTCGAGGAACCGTTAAGACTCGATATCATAGCCGATGAATGCCTGATTCTTGAGCTCAAGTCAGTGGAAGTGGTGATGCCAGCCCACAAAGCCAAGCTACTGGCCTACATGAAGCTTATCGATATTCCGCTGGGGTTGATCATCAATTTCCACGAACCTATTTTGAAGAACGGAATATCCCGAATGATTTTATCTGGAGCAGATAAATAGTCCTTCTTTGCGCTCTTTGCGACCTTCTGTTAAACGATCCAGAGGAATGGAAATGAACAAGTCAGTGTATGTCGACAACAACGCGACGACGGCGGTGGCCCCGGAAGTGGTGGAGACGATGCTGCCGTTTTTCAACGAACACTGGGGCAATCCGTCGAGCATGCATACCTTCGGCGGCAAGGTGAAGCGGCACATCGACGACGCGCGCGAGAAGGTTGCCGCGCTGCTCGGCGCCGAATCGCCCAGCGAGATCATCTTCACCAGCTGCGGGTCGGAAAGCGACAACATGGCCATCCGCGGCGCGGTCGATGCCATGGGCGGCCATCCGCACGTCATCACCACGCGCGTTGAACACGCGGCCGTGCTCGGCCCGTGCCACTACCTCGAAGACAAGGGATACCGCCTTTCGACGCTGGAGGTTGATTCCAAGGGAAACCTCGATTTGGCGCAGGTGCGCGAATCTTCCCAGTCGGGCAAGAAGACCGTCGCCTCCATCATGTGGGCCAACAACGAAACCGGCGTGGTTTTCCCGGTGCCGGAAATCGGCGCGCTCATCAAGGAAGGCGGCGGTGTTTTCCATACCGACGCCGTCCAGGTGGCCGGCAAGCTGCAGATTTGCGTAAAGGACATTCCGGTCGACCTGCTCTCCATTTCCGGCCACAAGCTGCATGCGCCCAAGGGCATCGGCGCCCTTTACGCCCGTCGCGGCACCAAGGTGACGCCGCACATCATGGGCGGCCACCAGGAGCGCGGCCGCCGCGCCGGGACGGAAAACGTCCCCTATATCGTCGGCCTTGGCAAAGCCTGCGAGCTGGCCATGCAGCGCATGGCGGCCGATGCCGCGCACGAGCGCAACCTGCGTGACCGGCTGGAGGAGGGCATCCTGGCCACCTGCAAGGGCGCCTACGTCAACGGCGACCGCTCCAACCGGCTACCCAACACCGCCAACATCAGCTTTGAGTTTATCGAGGGCGAAGCCATCCTGCTGATGCTCGACGATGTCGGCATCTGCGCCTCGACCGGTTCCGCCTGCGCCTCCGGATCGCTGGAGCCCTCGCATGTACTGCGCGCCATGGATGTCCCCCGTTCCCGCCTGCACGGCTCCATCCGCTTCAGCCTGAGCCGCTACAACACCGGCGAAGACGTCGACTATGTCTTGGAAAAGATACCGCGCATCATCGCCCGCTTGCGCGAGCTTTCCCCCTTCGTGCAGGACGACACCAAGGGCTGCAACTGCGCCGGGGGTTGCGGAGGCTAGGTTTTCTTGCGGCGGTCGATCACCCGCTGGGCCTTGCCGACAAAGCGTTCCAGCGAGTTGGGCGAAACCAGCTCGACATTCATGCGCACGCCGGTGATTCCCTGGATCGCTCGGTCGATCCGCTCCTTCAATTCCTGCATCTCCCGCATGCTGGCGCTGAACGTCGCTTCGGTCAGCTCCACCTTCACGGTCACCTCGTCCTTGCGGTCGGGGCGGTCAACCTCGATCAGGTAGTGGGGCGCGGTGCCCTCGACGCGCAGCAGCGCCTGCTCGATCTGTGTGGGGTAGACGTTGACGCCCTTGATGATGAGCATGTCGTCGCTGCGCCCGG
Organism: Pontiella sp.; assembly: GCA_041740875.1. Classification (GTDB taxonomy): domain Bacteria; phylum Verrucomicrobiota; class Kiritimatiellia; order Kiritimatiellales; family Pontiellaceae; genus Pontiella. The sequence continues at coordinate 4,246 of JBGSLE010000547.1, forward strand.
TGACGCGGCCCATGCGTATGGTCGTGCGGCCGCAGGAGCAGGGTTCGGGATTGAGCGCGGCGATGTCGCGCGTACGGTAGCGGATGATCGGCATGGCCTCCTTGCAGAGCGAGGTGAAGACGAGTTCCCCCTCCTCGCCGGGGGCGACCGGATCGAGCGTTTCGGGGTCGATGCATTCGACAATAAAGGCGTCCTCGGAGATGTGCATGCCGTCGCGCACGGCGCATTCGCCGCTGACGCCCGGGCCAATCACCTCGCTCAGTCCATAGTTGTTGAAGCAAAGGATGCCCAGTTCGTCCTCGATGCGCGTGCGCATGTCTTCCGTCCACGGCTCGCCGCCGAAATGGGCATGCTTGAGGTGGAGGGCGTTGCGCGGGATGTCGTTTTGGATGATGAACTCTGAAATGCTCAGGGCATAGCTGGGCGTGCAGACGAGGGTGTCCACCTGCATGTCCATCAGGAGCATGACTTGCTTGGGCGTATTGCCGGCGGCGGCCGGGATGATCGATGCGCCGACGCGCTCCACGCCGTAATGCAGGCCGAAGCCGCCGGTGAAGAGGCCGTAGCCGAAGGCGATCTGCACGCAGTGTTCCGGCAGAAGCCCGCCGCCGGTCAGGAAACGGGCGCACAGGTTGGCCCAGTGGTTTAGGTCGTTGCGCGTGTAGGCCACCATGGTCGGCGTGCCCGTGGTGCCGGAAGAGCCGTGGTAGCGTGCCACCTCGGTCCGGTCCACCGCGAGCATACCCAGCGGGTATTGTTCGCGCAGGTCGGCCTTGGTGGTGAAGGGCAGTCGCTGCAGGTCGTCCAGGGTTTGGATGCTGTCCGGTCGGATCTTGGCGTCGGCAAACGCCTGCCGGTAATACGGGATGCGTTGCACGCGCGCCACCGTATCCTTCAGCCGGGCGGTTTGGAGCGCCGCCAACTCGCCGTACGGCAGTGACTCCGCCTTGTCCCAAATCCGGTTTTCGACGACAAACCTGCTCATGTTAAACTTCCAGTCAATGAATACTTTTTACAGAATAGCGCAAAGGTTGCAAAGAAGATTGGAACCGCCTGATTTAGCTTCGCGGCCTTTGCGTTCTTCTGTTGACAGAACCTACCCTTCCGCGCGTTGGTAGAGTTCGACGCTGTCGAGGATGTTCAGGTTGGCTTTTTGGAGCGCGCCGAGCGCCTTGTCCATGTCGTCGAAGCGGAACAGCAGCACGGCGTTTTCCCCGCTCTTGATGGTGAAGGCGTACATGTATTCGACGCTGATGCCCGATTCCTCCTCGATTTCCAGGATGCTGCTCAATCCGCCCGGTTCGTCCTTCACCTCGACGGCGATCACATCCGTCAGCTTCGCCACGAAGCCTTGCGCTTCCAGCAGCGCCTTGGCCCTTTCGTACTCCTTGACGATCAGCCGCAGGATGCCGAACTGCTCGGTGTCGGCCAGCGACAGGGTAATGATGTTGATGCCGTTCTCGGCCAGCAGCGCGCACAGTTCGCGCAGGCGGCCGGGCTTGTTTTCCAGAAAAACGGACAGTTGCTTCAGTTTCATGATGCACTTCCTTTCAGTCGTAAAATCCTAAATCCCAATATCTAAATACTAATACAAATTCTAAATTGTCACGTCCTGATTTAAAGTTGTCACTTTTCGGTTCTGATTTTTTCATTTTTCGAGGCTCCGAAAGGAGCCGTTCCCCGGCGGTTGACCCGTCCCTAAGGGCGGGGAAACCCGCCCCCTCCTCCGGAGGAGGGGGCGA
>JBGSLE010000548.1:0-7300 GCA_041740875.1 Pontiella sp.
TCGCCCCCTCCTCCGGAGGAGGGGGCGGGTTTCCCCGCCCTTAGGGACGGGTCAACCGCCGGGGAACGGCTCCTTTCGGAGCCTCGAAAAATGAAAAAATCAGAACCGAAAAGTGACAACTTTAAATCAGGACGTGACAATCATGGCAAGTATTGCAGCGCTAGTGTTGTTTACGCATATGGCGACGGCGTCCGTCATACAGGATGCCACGGGCACAAACCTTGGGGCGGTGACCACCAATGTCAACCTGACGGCGAAGGGGCCGGTTGATTGGGCTCTCTGGAGTGCGGCAGGCGCAACGCCTAGCGAGTCCAAGTCCGGAGGAACCGCGATCAGTGACTTGACCATAACGACGGACGCTGGCGTAAGCTATGCGGTTGGTCCAACGGTAAACGCTCTGTACAGCTGGGCGGATGGCACGCCCGATGCCACGGGTACGGATTCGAATCCGGGCGACCCGCGTCTGACAACAGGGACCGGAGTTGATGCCATGGAAGGATCCGGGGCGAAACTCAGTTTGACCGTAGTCGGCACGACATCGCCGCAGACTGTGACGATCTGGGGATGTTCGCTCAAGGTCGGAGCCACGATCACCGCTTCGCTCGCCGGTTCCAGCACGGTGACAACCCAATTAATCCGTTTTGACAATTCTTCGAACAACATCTGGACCTACAGTGTCACGTTCCAAGCGGACAATCCCGGGGATTTGCTGACGCTAACCGTTACGCCCTATAATTCGTGGACTGGAAACACCACACAGGAGCGCCTCGGCATCAATGCGGCGGCTGTGGAGAGCGCGGGCTTCTATCTGTTGACGGTCAACGGCGGCGCTGGCGGCGGTTCGTACTCCAACGGGGCGCAGGTGGAGATATCCGCAAATGCGGTGCTTGGCAAGGTCTTTGATCGCTGGACCGGCGACACCCAGCATGTGGCGAACGTCACCTCCTCGCCGACCACGGTGACCATGCCGGCACAGCCGGTAAGCGTGACCGCAGCATACGTGGATGCGCCCTCCTACACGCTGACCGGCAGCGTGGCGGGCGGCAACGGCACGGTTACGCCTGCGAGCACGAACGTCGTTGCCGGCTACAGCGCAGGTTTCGTCGTCACGGCCAACAGCGGCTACCGGATCTCCACGCTGGCCACCAACGGCACGCCCGTGGCCGACCTGTCGTTTGGCAACTTCAGTACGTCCGCCCATTTTACCTGGGACAACGTGCAGTCCAACGGCGCACTGGTCGCTACCTTCACGCCGCAGGTGGCTTCTTCGTTGATCATGACAAACGCGGTGGCAGTGAATCTCGGGGATGCGACCAACCACGTCGACCTGACGGCGACCGGTCCGGTCGATTGGTCCGTGTGGGGCACGGCGAGCAGCACCCCACTCTTTTCCAAGACCAATGGAATCGCCATAAGCGACCTGACCATTAGCGAGACTGTTGGTGCAAACTATCTGGCATCAACCTCCGTCAACAATGTGTACAGCTGGACCGATGGAGCGTCCACCAACAATCCGGTTGGGACGAACGTGAATCCGCTCGATCCGCGCCTATCATCCACCGCTGCAGGCGGCAATGACCTGGAGGGCTCCGGAGGGCAGCTTAGTTTTACCGTAGCCGGATCGCCGTCGCTGCAGACGGTGACGATCTGGGGCTGTGCGTTGAAGGTGGGGGCCAGCATCACGGCTTCGCTCGAAGGATCCAACGTGGTGACGCACTTGGCCCGCAATACCAACGACGTGGACAACATCTGGAAGTACAGCATCTCCTTCCGGGCGGACAGCACGAACGATGTCCTGACGCTGACGGTGAAAGGCTATGATTCGCTGCTGACCGGCACCGCGCAAGAACGGCTCGGCATCGGTTCCGCGGCGGTGGCTGGTGACCAGCAAACAACAAGCCACGGCACGCCGTATGCATGGATGGCCAGCTACTATCCGGGTCTCACCGACTCCGCCAGCTATGAAGCGGTCGATACAAGCGACACCGACGGCGACGGCCTGGCGGGTTGGGAGGAATACCGGACGGGCACCGATCCGACCGATCCGGCTTCGGTATTCGGCTTCACGGAGGCCAAACTGGGAGGAGGCGGCTTTATCGTGACCTGGACTTCCCAGGAAGCGAGCCTATACAGCGTATCGACCAACCAGAACCTGGTCTATCCGGCATGGGGCGTGGCGGCCGCGAACATTGCGGGGCAGGCGGGCACAACCGCCTACACCACCACGGTCGGTAACGCGTCCGCGTTCTTCAAGGTCGAGTTGCAATAGGGTGTGTCGGTAGGGGAAATATACAACAAACGGGAGCGGGCAAATGAAACAGGAGAATACGATGAAGATAAAAATAGCAGGTATCGCAGTGTCGTTGCTATGTGCGCAGATGGCGACAGCATCGGTCATAACTGGAGCCTCTGGATCAAACCTCGGGGGGGTAACGACCAACGTTGACCTGACGGCGACGGGGCCGGTCGATTGGGCCGAGTGGAATACGACGGTAGGCACTCCCACGCAGTCCAAGTCCGGAGGAACTGCGATCAGTGATTTGGTGATTACCAAAGGAACCGCAAGCTATGTTTCCCAGGCCACGGCCAATATATTGTACAGCTGGACGAATGGAGATCCCACTGCCGCAGTGACGGGATCCAATCCTACCGATCCGCAGTTTAGAAGTGCAAGTGGTGCCGATCTGGTAGGTTCCGGGGCTAGTGAAAGCATAAGCATTGTCGGCACTACGGCGCTCCAAACGGTTACTCTCTGGGGTACCTCGCTCAAGGTGGGCGCCACTATCACGGCTTCGCTTTCTGGTTCCAGCGATGCTGTAACCCAAATAGTCCGTTTTGACACGGCTACGGATAACGTCTGGACATACAGCGTTTCGTTCCAGGCGGACACGGCAGGGGATTTGCTGACGTTGACCGTTAATCCATACGATTCGTGGACTGGAAACACCACGCAGGAGCGCCTGGGCATCGGCGCAGCGACGGTGATTCCTGAACCGGCCACGTTGGGCATGGTGGTGGCTACCGGAGTCGGAATGATCTTTGTTCGGCGCAAGTTCATGATGTAACCGCTCGGGTCGGTAAGGACAGTCTGCCGGAATCGCAATGCCTTGGTGGTTTGTGGGGAAAACCCGGAACCATGCGAGCGGGCGGAATCCGGCAGATTTTTTATGGTGAGTAATCAATTCCGCCTTGAGGGAGGCATGAAATGACTAAACATATCCTGATTGGTCTGGTTGGTGTGGCCTTGAGCCTGAACGAGGCGCAATCCGCACAGTGGGCGCTTGCCGGTGCCGCAGGCACGGTTGCCGGCGACGTGAAGTCGCTGGCCAAAAACGAGCCGACCGCGCCCGTGCCGCCTGAGTGCAAGATGCTTTTCTGCCCCGGCGGGAAATTCCCGATTGAGCTGGGGAACTATGGAACCAGGCAGGTCGGCAGCTTCTGGATCGGGGAAACCGAGGTTACCTACGGCTTGTGGAACAGCGTCAGGACCTGGGCGGTTACCAACGGGTACTTCTTTCAAAATGCTGGTTCCACGCAGGGGACAGCCAACAACCCCGTCGCCACCGTGAGCTGGCGCGATACGATCGTATGGTGCAATGCACTTTCCGAAAGGACGGGGCTGTCGCCGGTCTATGTGACCGGGGCGGGTCAGGTCATCCGGGATTCGCGCAACGCGAATTCAAACGCCTGCGATACGGCCGTAAATAATCTGGGGAACGGATTCCGCCTGCCCAGTTCGTGGGAGTGGGAATGCGCCGCCCGCTGGCAGGGAACGAACACTGCGGGCGGGGCAATCCGGATCGGCAGTCTGTATTGGACCCCCGGCACCAGCCCCTCCGGCAGTCATGGAGAAACCAACGATTTCGCGTTGTACAGCTACAACGGGGGGACGGTCAAAAAGAACGCCGCCGTCAAATCCAGGCTTCCGAACTATCTGGGTTGCTATGACATGAGCGGCAATGTGGGGGAATGGTGTTTCGGCACGACCTCATCGAATGCCCTCGTCAGGAATTGGCGCGGCGGAACCTATTATCAGTTGAACGACTACATGAAATTGGGATGCCGGTTTGGCTTTTTTCCGCGTTCCTTTGGCTACGGCATCGGGTTCCGGCTGGCGCTTTCGCAAGGCAGCCGAGGGGATGATTATGTGGTCAGCGGAGGGGTCGTCTCGGCTCCGATACCGGGCCCTGCCCGGGTTTTCAACTCCTCGCGCTTCTGCGCCCGGGTGGATTACGCGAACCAGACCGATCCCATGCTGGAAAATCCGGATTGCTTTCCGCTCAACCGCGCCAATCTCAGCAGCCTTCGCATCGTCGGCGAACAATCGCAGTACTATGCCACGGATGACATTTTGGGACCGGATTCGGATCTGAAGTTTATAATGATCAAGGATTTGTTCCAGTCCGGTCTGGCGCTCTTCAGCGTGCGCGCCACCGGGCGGAACGATATCGGGATGACGCCTGATTTCTGGGCCAACGCCATCGCCGATATGCAGGCCGAGGAGGACGAAGGGCGAAAGGTATATGGCAACTGGCTTTTCCGGGAGGACGCCTTTTTGTTCGGTCATTACGACATCAACGGGAACTACGACGTGAACTATTACGGCAGCGATTATCTGCCGCCGTTCCCCGACATCGATCCGCGCATCCCGGGGCCGAAGGAGATGCAGAACTGGAGGACGGCGATATCGAACTCCACGCTCAACTGCAAGACCGACTGCAAAACGATCCTGCTACTGCTGCCGGAAACGATGCTGAAACTGCTGCAGCCCGAGCTGATGGCGGATCAGATGAACGGCACGAACCTGTGGAACAAGGCGCTGCCGACGCCTGCGCGGGCGGCCGAATGCCTGGCCTATATCCGCGATAATTTCGACGGGGTCGGCGAAGAGGTGCATATTATCGATTATGGCGTTGGCAGCTTGGCTCCGGTTTCGCAGACGGCCTATGCCAAGTGGTGCAGGGACAACGGGAAAATAGCGTTCATGTTTATTGGCGGAGGAGAAACAGCCTTCAGCTACGGGTTGGGTTATGCCCGGCAAAGTTATGAAACGCTGTTCTCCCATCTGCTGGCCGAGGGAATCCAGCCCAACAGCACCAATATCGTTTGGTTCCGGCAGGGCGGCTTCCAAAGCATCATGGAGATCCCGGAAGACATCCATGATGATTCCAGTACAACCTTGTTCAGCGAGACGGCTTGGCTGGACCGGCGGCTGAGCGGCCCAATGATAACGAACAGCCCGAGTGTGAATGCCATTAATGGTGTTTGGAGCTACCAGCCGCAGGCGGCGTGTTTCGGAACCAACAATCTGGTCTGGAGCCTGGCCCATGCGCCGTCCACCATGACGATCAACCCGACGACCGGTCTGCTGCAGTGGACTCCGTCGGCTACGGACCATTCCTCCGGACAGGTCGTATTGACGGTTACCAATACCGTCGGAAACGGCGGGTCCGACGCGCTTGCCTTCGTGGTGGTGCGGCCGTTCGTGTTCAATTTGGCCGATGCCGTTTTGTCGTCCTCCAACGCGGTGATCTCGCTGGAAAACCAAATCGTCGCAGGACTCTCCTGTACGGTGAAGCTGGTCATGACGGGCTATTCGCCGTCCAGCGACAATGCCCCGATCCTTCCGGGTGCCGGCTCGACCGCCGATAGCCTGGGCGTCGACAACAACAGCATCGACATCAACGAGGGCATCAATTTCGACCTCCAGATTTCCGGCGTGACCAATGCCGGTTTCGCGATCACGGAATTCACAGTCAAAGGATTTGCAAACGATCAGCGCGACTACAGCATCACCGATGCACCCGGAACCATGGGCGGGGCGCAGGGCGCCGATCTGGCCGCCGCCGCAAACTTCTCCGCCGCGAACGGCGTGCCGATTCCGGTGTCGATGGATGAACAGCCGCTGCGGAACGGGTTTGATTTTGCATGGAACCGTGTCGGGGCAGGCGGTGCCATCATGGGGCTGGAGAGCATGACCCTGTTCGTCACTCCCCGTGTTGCGGCCCGCGGCACGCCGCTCGACTGGCTGGAGCATTTCGGACTGGCGACCAACGCGAACTACAACGCGGCGGAGTGCATGGATGCGGATGGCGACGGGCTGTCCGCGCGGCAGGAATACCTCGCCGGAACCGACCCCTCCGATGCGGCCTCGGTCTTTGCTATGACGGATTTGTTGTTCGACTCCTCGAACCGGCACGTGTTGAAATGGAAAGGAGCCGTGGGAAGAAGCTACCGGGTGCTCTCGACTACCAATCTGGAATCAGGAGTGTGGAACACCATTGGGACGGGCATTCCCGGCGCGATGCCGAAGACGGTCTATACGAACGATACCGGAACCAACGCATCCGATGTGTTCTACAAGATCGGATTGGAGTGAACCGCGGCATTCCAGCCTCGATGGGTTTGAGCGGTTCGCTCGTCGCGGCGGAAATCGAACTCTATCCGCCCCAAAAATAGATAAAGGAAATAGGTCATGAAATCGATACGCCTTGTTTTAACTCTGACGCTGGTCGCCAGCGTCTTCGTTGCGACGGGTATAAAAGCCGCCCCGCCCAACATTGTGTTTATCTTCATCGACGACCTGGGCTACGCCGACATCGGTCCGTTCGGGAACACGAAGGTGCGGACGCCGAACCTCGACGAGCTGGCCAGCCAGGGGCGGCGGTTCACGAGCTACTATGCAACAACGGTCTGCTCCATGTCGCGCGCCAGCCTGATGACCGGCTGCTACAACGCGCGCATTTCGATTCCCGGCGTGCTCTTCCCCAACAGCCCGATCGGACTAAATCCCGACGAGACCACCATCGCCGAAGTCGTGAAGCAGAAGTGTTACGCAACCATATGCATCGGCAAGTGGCATCTGGGCGACAAGGCGGAATTCCTCCCGACGCGCCAGGGCTTCGACGAATATTTCGGCCTGCCCTACAGCAACGACATGCGGAAGGGGCGGAAGGGGCCGAACGGCATCATGCCGCCCCTGCCGCTGTACCGCAACGAGACGGTCATCGAGACCGAGCCGGACCAGTCGCAGCTGACCCGCCGCTACACCGAGGAGGCGATCACATTCATCCGGGCAAAGAAGGACGTGCCCTTCTTCCTCTACCTGCCGCATTCCATGGTTCACACCCCGCTCGCGGCCTCCGAAAACTTCCTTGGCAAGAGCGCCGATGGATTGATCGGCGACGCGATCGAGGAGATCGACTGGTCGGTCGGCCAGATCATGGCGGTGCTCAAGGAGCAGAATCTGGAGGAGAACACGTTGGTCGTCTTCACCTCGGACAACGGTCCGGCGCACCGC
>JBGSLE010000549.1:0-2068 GCA_041740875.1 Pontiella sp.
GGCACCGGACCGGACGATGGCCAGCGTGGCCGGCGGAATGACCCGCGCCTGGTCGCACAGATAGCCTGCAAGGGCCTTGGTGTTTTCGGCGGCATAGGCAGGATTGATGTAGCCGGGCGTGTCCGTGGAATCCTGCTGGGAGTGGTAGTAGGGGTTTGCCCAGGTGTCGTATTCGATCAGCAGGGCGGAGTCGATGCCCACCAGTTGGAAGGAATCATGGTCGCTTTGCCAGGTCCAATCCTCGTTGACCGGTTCGTTGGCGGTGTAGCGGACGATGGCCTGCACCAGTGCCTGGCGCACGGGGGCGTTGGTGCTATAGCTGCCGCCGTAGATCGATACCAGGTTGCTTTCGCTGTCGCCGTTGTAGGCGATCATGTCGGCGCTGACCATGCCCTTGACGGCCGGCCGGTAAAAGACCGTGGCGTTCGTGGCGGCGGGATTGTCGGTGGTGTGCTGGGTGGCGAAATGCGTGGAGCCGTAGTTTCCGGTCTCCTCGGCGTCGAAGGCGATCAGCACGAAGGTGTCCCTGAAGGTGAAGTCCTGGAGCACCCGCGCCGCTTCCAGCAGGCCGGCCACCCCGCTGGCGTTGTCGTCGGCTCCGGGTCTGGCCTGTTGTGTGGCGTCCACGCTGTCGTAGTGGGCCCCGACGATGAAGACATTGGTGCCGCCCGTACCGCGCTTGACGGCGACGACGTTGTTGCAGCCGGTGTAGGGAATCTCGAAGTGGGCAAAGCCGAAGGGATCGAGCCATGTTTCATACCCCATGGCCGCGAAGCTTGCGAAAACATAGTCGCGCGCCAGGTCGTGCTGGTAGGCCGGATCCGGCACGCGCGGGCTTCCGCTGGTGGTGAAACCGCGGCTTTCGCCGTCGGCGGCATAGAGGTTGGCCAGCCAGTTCGAATAGCTGCTCGGGCACACCTGCCCGACAATCTCGCCGATCGTCACCGCCGGGCTTGGGGCGGTTATTCCAAAGACGCCGACAAGAAAGACGGCCAGTGTGGCGGTGCTGCGCATGGGGGCTCTCTACAACCCTCCCCTCCGGCAAGCAAGCCTTTTACATTGCAATAAGCCGTTGCGCGACCATGTGTTGGGCCAGCGACGCGATCGCGCCGGGGACGGTGGCCTCGCGGGCGACGACGCCGGGCTTCAAGCCGTGTTTTTCCAAGGCGTCGGCGGTGGGTTTGCCGATGACGACGGTGGTTTTGCCAGCCAGCGCGGCGACGCCCCACTGGGACACGAGCGCATCGACGCCGGAGGCGCTGGCGAAAAAGGCGGCGTCGAAATCCGGCAGGGTTTCGTGGGCGATGGGTTGGTTGTCGTAGATGATCGCATCCTCGACCGCCGCGCCGGTTTCGCGCAGGGCGTCGGCGAGGCACGGCCCCGCCTTGTCGGAACGGACGCGCAATACCTTGTCGCCGGGTTTCAGGATGCCCTTGGCGAGTTCCACCAGCGCATCGGCGCTGAAATTGCCCTCCGGCTGGGCGTCGGCGCGCAGGCCGTAGGCGGCGAACTCGTCGGCGGTGCCGCGGCCGCAGACCATGATTTTCGGGATCGAGCGGTAGTCGGTTTTTTGTTCCGTCACCAACTGCATCAGGGCGCGAACCGCCGATGGCGAGGTGGCCACCAGCCAATCGAATCCATCGAAACGAAGCTGGACGCTTCGTCTAGATTGGAGGCGGATGAGCGGAAAGGGAACCGGGCGGCCGCCAAAGTCGCGCACCTGGTCGATGGCCTTTGGCTGGATGGAATCGGAACAGGTGAGCAGGATCTTTTTTCCGCGCAGGGCGCCGAGGTCGGATTTGTAGGCGTAGGAAACGACGTCGCCGACGATCACCAGCCCGGGTTGCTTGATGCAGTGGGTCAGCGCAAAACCGGGCAGGTTGCCCAGGGTCGTCTTGTGGATCGCTTCGTTTTCCCCGCCGGCGTTGAAGACGAGCGCGGCGGGGGTTTCGGGCGCGTGGCCGGCTTCGATCAATTGGTGCGCAAGGGGTTCGATGGCGCGGATGGCCATGTAGTAGACGGCCGGCAGCGCATCCTTCATGGCGGCGTCGCAGCGCGCCAGCCCGCC
>JBGSLE010000550.1:0-6361 GCA_041740875.1 Pontiella sp.
GCTGCGCCGCCGCGACGGTGTTCGGCTCGCCCCCGCCCAGCCGCTGCAAGGCTTCATCCATCGGCAGTCCGGTTTCAGCTTGGAAGACGCGGTCGCTGGCGATGGTTTCGAGGCAACCGTGGTTGCCGCAACCGCAAAGCCTGCCTTCCGGCTGCATGATCACATGCCCGATCTCCCCGGCAAATCCCGACGCGCCCGACAGGTGCGTGCCGTGGCTGACCACGCTCATGCCGACCCCCGAAACGAAGTCCATGGCGATATAGTCCGTCGTTTCGTCCGCCGCCCGCAGCTGGGCCCGGCTCAAGGCCATCTCCTCGTGCATGACAAACGCCGGAATTCCCAGCAGGACCTCCAGCTCCTTGCCCGGGCAGGTGCCCTCCAGCCAATGCAGGTTCGGGTTAAGCATGCTCATGCCCGTGCGCGATTCGATCAGGCCCGGTATGCAGACTCCGACCAGGCGGCAGGCCGCCCCTAGCGTGTGGTGGAGCGCGGGAAATTCGGTCGCGATGCGCGCGAACAGGGCGCGGGCATCGGTACCCGACGGCAAAACGACCCGGTTTCCCGGCAATACATCGCCTTGAAGGCCCGAAAAGCCAATCGTGGTGGTTTCCACATCGACCACAATGGCGGCCACCTGCAGGGCGGGGGAGAGTTGGTAGAGGATTTTGGGGCGGCCGAACGATTTGTCCTCGACCGGGCTCTTTTCGATCATGCCGTCCGCTTCGAGCTGGGCGAACAATTTGGTCATCGTGGTGGTGCTGATGCCCAGTTGGCGCGCCAGGTCGATCTTGGAAAAGAGCGCCAGGCGGCGCATCTCGCGGGTGACCGTCTGGAGATTGACTTGCCGAACCAGCCGCGGGAGGCCCGAGGACGCTGCTCTTTTTTTACGTTTTTCCATTGCCCCACGATTTCCGACTATGCGATATCTGGCAACTTCAAAAACATAGTTTCTTAAGTAGCGGGGCATCCTGGTTGAAAAGGAAGGGTGGTGGCAGGTGAGCGCAAAGACGAACCAGCAAATCGGGGAGAGAATTGGGAGCGGGCTGGCGGTCATGGGAATCGAAATGGGATCCACGCGGATCAAGGCCGTGTTGATCGATGTGGACGGCGCGCCCATCGCATCGGGGGGGCATGGCTGGGAAAACACCCTGTCCGACGACGGTGTTTGGACCTATCCGCTGGATGAGGTTTGGACCGGGATCCAGTCCTGTTTTTCCGCGCTCCGCAAGGATGTGGAGGTAACGTACGGCGTGCCGTTGAAAAGGGTCAAAGCCATCGGCTTTAGCGGCATGATGCACGGTTACATGATTTTCGATGCCGACGGCCGCCAGCTGGTGCCGTTCAGGACGTGGCGGAACAACAGTACCGGACAGGCTTCGGAGACGCTCACGGCGCTGCTCGATTATCCGATCCCCCAGCGCTGGAGCATCGCCCATCTCTACCAGGCCATCCTCAACGGCGAGGAGCATGTGGGCCGCATTGCGCACATGACCACGCTGGCGGGCTATGTACACTGGAAGCTGACCGGGCGGAAGGCGATGGGCATTGGCGAGGCGTCCGGCATGTTCCCCATCGACATCAAGGCGCAAGACTACCACGCTGCGCTGGCGGAGCGGTTCGATGCGCAAATCCAGGGCAAAGGCTTCGGCTGGAAGCTGCTGGACATCCTACCGGCAGTCCTGGGCGCGGGCGAGGCGGCCGGCGAGCTGACGGCCGAAGGCGCGCTCCTGCTCGACCCCTCGGGCGAACTGGAGGCGGGGATTCCGCTCTGCCCCCCGGAAGGCGATGCGGGCACGGGCATGGTGGCAACCAACAGCGTGGGCGTACGGACCGGCAACGTCTCGGCTGGCACATCGGTCTTTGCGATGCTGGTGCTCGAAAAGGAGCTTTCCAAGGCGCATCACGAAATCGATCTGGTCACGACCCCGGACGGAAAGCTGGTGGGCATGGTGCATTCCAACAACTGCAGTTCCGACCTCGACGCATGGTTCAACCTGTTCGGGCAGGCGGCCGAGCTGTTCGGGGCGGGCCTGTCCAAGGCGGAGCTCTACGACCGGTTGCTGTTCCATGCCTTGAAAGGCGATCCCGACTGCGGGGGCCTCTTGGCCTACGGCTACGTTTCCGGCGAACACATGACCGGCTTCCGCGAAGGCCGCCCGCTCTTCGCCCGTTCATCCCAAAGCAGCTTCACGCTGGCCAACTTTATCCGCTCCCACCTGTTCACCGCCTTGTGCGCCCTGCGCACGGGGCTGAACATCCTGCTGGACGAAGAGGGGGTTGTCGTCGACGAAATCCGCGGACACGGCGGTTTCTTCAAGACGGCGGAGGTCGGGCGGCGCATCATGGCTGCGGCAACGAAATGCCCGGTTTCGGTGCTCGATACCGCTGGCGAAGGCGGCGCATGGGGCATTGCGCTTCTGGCCTCCTACATGCTCCGCGAAAACCGCGCGCAATCGCTGCCGGAATTCCTGGACGCATTCTTTGCCGGAAACATGGGCGAGGCGGTTCATCCGGATCCGGACGACATGGCCGGCTTCGACCGCTTTTTCGAGCGCTACCACAAGGGGCTCTCCATCGAGCGCGCCGCTGTTGAAGCCTTGGCATAAGGGGGTTATCCGATGCGGTACGACGATTTGAGGGCGCGGGTGTGCGCCGCGAACCAGGAGATCAACCGGATCCAGCTGGCGATCCTCACGTGGGGCAATGCCTCCGAGGTGGACCGCGCGGCCGGCGTTTTCGCCATCAAGCCGAGCGGCGTGGACTATGATCGAATGACCCCGGCCGACATACCGGTCGTTTCGCTCGCCACGGGGGAGAAGGTGGAGGGCGCGCTGAACCCCTCTTCCGACACGGCCACGCACTGGCACCTCTACCGCGCGTTCCCGGATATTGGAGGAATCGTGCATACCCACTCCACCTACGCCACGGCGTGGGCGCAGGCGCAGCGCCCGATCCCCTGCCTCGGCACCACGCACGCCGACACCTTCTACGGCCCGGTGCCCTGCACGCGGCCGCTGACGCAGGCGGAGATCGAAGGCGAATACGAACTCAACACCGGCAAGGTGATCGAAGAACATTTTTTGAAGCACGGGCTCGCGGCGTCCGAACTCCCAGGGGTGCTGGTTTCCAGCCATGCGCCCTTTACATGGGGACAGGACGCCATGAAGGCGGTCGTCCATGGCCGGATCCTGGAGGAGGTGGCCAAGATGGCCGCGCTCACGCTGGGCATCCATCCGGGGGCCGGGGCGGTCGACCAGTTTTTGTTGGACAAGCACTATCTTCGTAAACACGGGGCAAACGCCTACTACGGGCAGAAATAACCAGGAGGATGCAGATGCAGACAGGGTTGTCACTATTGGACTGGATCGTGATCGGGATCTATTTCGGGATAACCGGCTTTGTCGGTTGGTGGGCGGGCAGGAACCAGAAATCGACGGAAGACTATTTTCTGGCAGGACGCAATGCCGGCTGGTTTGTGATCGGGGCGTCGATCTTCACTTCGAACATCGGCTCCGAGCACATCGTGGGCTTGGCCGGGTCGGGAGCCTCGACCGGCATGGCGATGGCGCACTGGGAACTGCATGCGTGGGTGTTGATCATGCTGGCCTATGTGTTCGTGCCGTTTTATTACCGCGCCGGTGTCTATACGATTCCGGAATTTCTTGAAAAGCGTTTCAACGCCACGACGCGCGCCATTCTTTCGGTGGTATCGCTGGTTGCGTATGTGTTCACCAAGGTGTCGGTCACCGTTTATGCCGGCGCGCTCGTGTTTCAGGCCTTGATGCCGGATACCTTTGGTTCTCCGCAGGCGGCTTTCTGGGTGGGTGCGTTCTCGACCGTGATCCTCACCGGTATTTACACCGTGTTCGGCGGCATGCGTGCGGTACTTTACACCGCTGCACCGCAGGCTATTCTGCTGGTGCTTGGTTCCGGTTTCATCACGTATTATGGTCTCGGGAAACTGGGCGGCTGGGGCGAGTTGGTCAGCATGTGCCAGGCGAATTCCGAGCAGTTCGCGCTGTGGCGGCCGTTGTCCGACCCCGACTTCCCGTGGCTGGGCGTGCTGATCGCCTCGCCGATCATCGGCATCTGGTACTGGTGTACCGACCAGTACATCGTGCAGCGCGCCTTGACGGCCAAAAACCTGACACAAGCCCGCCGCGGCTCGCTCTTCGGCGGCGTGCTGAAAATCACCCCGGTCCTGATCTTCCTCATCCCCGGCCTGCTCGGCTGGGCATTGAATGAAAAGGGGCTGATCGAGATTCCGGCGAAATTCAACCTCGCGGGTGAAGTCATTGCCAAGATCGATGGCGACAAGGTGTTTCCGACGCTTGTCACGGCCCTGCTTCCAAGCGGATTGCGCGGATTGATCGTCTCCTGCCTGCTGGCGGCACTGATGAGTTCGCTTGCGTCGCTCTTCAACTCCAGCGCGTCGCTCTTCACGGTCGATATCTATGAAAAAATACGTCCCGGGAAATCGCAGAAACACCTCGTCGCGGTAGGTCGCATCGCGACTACCGTCGTTGTTTTGATGGGCATGCTCTGGATTCCAATCATGGCCAAGATTTCCGGCGGGGGCCTTTATCAATACCTGCAAAGCGTGCAGGGATACCTCGCGCCACCGATCACCGCCGTCTTCCTGCTCGGCGTTTTCTCGCAACGCATCAATTCGTCCGGCGCTGTTTGGGGTCTGGGCGTCGGCTTTGTCCTCGGCATGCTCAAGCTCACCATCCAGGCACTTTGGGGAGCCGATCCCGCGGCTGGCAAAATGGCTGAACCGGCGTTCCTTGCCGCGATCGGGGACTACAGCTTCCTCTATTCAACCGGATGGCTCTTTTTGATCAGCTTGATCGTGGTGGTCGTGAAGTCCTACGCCACCCCGCCTCCTACGGCGGAGCAGCTTGCCGGCCTGACCTATGCCTCGACGAATGCCCAAGGCAAGGAAGAGATCAAGGCCAGCTGGGATACGTGGAACAAGATCCTCGCCTGGCTCATTGGCCTGCTGGTGCTCGGCATGTACCTCTACTTCAGCTTCTGGCTTAAGTAGGCCATCCAATCAACGAATCCATTAACAAGAGAATAATCATGACTAACAAACTACAGCTTTGGTTCGTAACCGGCAGCCAGCATTTGTACGGGCCTAAAACGCTCGAACAGGTGGCCGCCGACGCCACCATCCCGGTGGACGTGGTCTGGAAGCCGACCGTCAAGACCCCCGACGAAGTCTACGCCCTCTGCCGCGACGCCAACGCGGACGACCGCTGCATCGGCCTCATCACCTGGATGCACACCTTCAGTCCGGCCAAGATGTGGATCGCCGGCCTGACCGCGCTCAAGAAGCCGTTCGTCCACCTGCATACGCAGTTCGGGCGCGACATCCCGTGGTCGGAAATCGACATGGACTTCATGAACCTCAACCAGTCCGCCCACGGCGGGCGCGAGTTCGGCTTCATCTGCTCGCGGCTGCGCAAGAACCGCACGGTGATCGTCGGCCACTGGCAAGACCCCGAAGTCCGCCGCGAACTGGCCGACTGGTCCCGCGTGGCCAAGGGCTGGAACGCATCGCGCAACCTCAAGGTGGCCCGCTTCGGCGACAACATGCGCCAGGTGGCCGTGACCGAAGGCGACAAGGTCGAGGCGCAAATCAAGTTCGGCTACCAGGTCAACGGCTACGGCATGGGCGATCTGAAGGCCTATGTCGACCAGGTGGCCGAGGCGCAGATCGACGAGCTGATGGCCGAATACGCCAAGCTCTACACCCTGCGGGCCGATGCCAAGACCGAAAACATCCGCGAACAGGCTCGCATCGAAATCGGCATGCGCGCCTTCCTCGAAGAGGGCGGGTTCGGCGCGTTCACCACCACCTTTGAAAACCTCCACGGCTTCAAGCAGCTGCCCGGCCTCGCCGTCCAGCGGCTGATGGCCGACGGCTACGGCTTCGGCGCCGAGGGCGACTGGAAAACCGCCGCGATGGTGCGCATCATGAAGGTGATGGGCGCCGGCGCGCCGGGCGGCACCTCGTTCATGGAGGACTACACCTACCACCTCGATCCCGCCGGCGCCAAGGTGCTCGGTTCGCACATGCTCGAAGTCTGCCCGTCGATCGCGGCCGGCAAGCCTTCGCTCGAAACGCATCGCCTCGGTATCGGCGGGAAGGACGATCCCGCCCGCCTGGTCTTCACCGCGCCGGCCGGCCCGGCGATCAACGTTTCGCCGATCGACATGGGCAACCGCTTCCGCATCATCGTCAACGAGGTCGAGGCGGTGGTTCCGGAGCACGACCTGCCGAAGCTGCCGGTCGCCCGCGCGCTCTGGATTCCGCAGCCGAGCCTGAAGGTCGGGGCGGCGGCGTGGATCCTCG
>JBGSLE010000551.1:0-4268 GCA_041740875.1 Pontiella sp.
CACCTCCGACAACGGCGGGCCGCTCAACCTAGGCGCGAGCAACGGCCCCCTGCGTTCCGGCAAGACGCACATGTACGAAGGCGGGCTGAAGGTCTGCACCGGCGTGCGCTGGCCGGGAAAAATCGCGGCGGGCCGGCAGACGGAGTTCCGCGCGCTGACCATGGATCTCCTGCCTACGCTGGCCGAAATCTGCGGCGTGCCCGTCGGCCACTCCATCGAAGGCCGTTCGTTCGCGCCGCTGCTGTTTAAAGGGGAGCAGCTGCCGCTGGGCCGCACCGACTTTTTTACCTGGAAAGAAAAATCGCTGGCCATCGCCGTGCGCGAGGGCGACTGGAAGCTGGTGCGCGATCGCGATGATCTGCGGTACGAACTCTACGATATCCGCACCGACCCCCTTGAAAAAAACGATGTTGCCGCGAAACATCCGGAAACGGTGGAGCGCTTGCGCCGCTCGCTTGAAACGACGCTGGGGGCGTCCATCCGGAACAATTGATTCCGCAGTCGAAACGGAACATGGAGAACCAGACGATGAGCTTTGATTATTACATCCCTACCAAGATTTTGTTCGGTGCCGGAAAACTCAACCAGCTGGCGCAGGAACCGTTGCCGGGGCGGAACGCCTTGATCGTGACGTCGAACGGCACGGCGATGCGGAAACACGGCTACCTAGACCGGCTCCAGGTGTTGTTGGCGCAGCGGGAGGTGCAGTCGGTGGTCTATGACGGCATCCAGCCCAACCCGACGAAGGAGAGCGTGATGGAAGGGGCGGCGCTGGCGCGGCGGCATGGGTGCGATTTTGTGATCGGCCTCGGCGGCGGTTCGTCGATCGATGCCGCCAAGGCGATTGCGCTCATGGCGGTGAATCCGGGCGATTATTGGGACTATATCGGCGGCGGCTCGGGCAAGGGGTTGCCGGTCACCCACGGGGCGCTGCCGATCGTGGCGATCACCACGACGGCGGGAACGGGCACCGAGGCCGATCCGTGGACGGTGATCACGAACGGGAATGAAAAGATTGGCTTTGGCCATCCTGCGTATACGTTTCCGGTGCTTTCGGTGGTCGATCCGGAGTTGATGCTGTTTGTGCCGCCGCAACTGACGGCCTTCCAGGGGTTCGACGCCTTTTTCCACGCGGCCGAAGGATACATCGCGACGGTGGCCAATCCGCTGAGCGATCTTTTTGCGCTCGAAAGCATCCGCCTGATCGCCGCCTACCTGCCGCGCGCCGTGGCCGATGGTTCGGACCTCGCCGCGCGCGAACAGGTGGCCTTGGCGAACACGCTCTCGGGCATGGTGGAATCGACCTCCTGCTGCATCTCCGAGCATTCGCTGGAGCATGCGATGAGCGCGTTCCATCCCAACCTGCCGCATGGCGCAGGCTTGATCTTGCTTTCCGAAGCCTATTTTTCGCACTTTGCCGCCATCGTGCC
Source organism: Pontiella sp. (assembly GCA_041740875.1). Classification (GTDB taxonomy): domain Bacteria; phylum Verrucomicrobiota; class Kiritimatiellia; order Kiritimatiellales; family Pontiellaceae; genus Pontiella. The sequence continues at coordinate 1,431 of JBGSLE010000551.1, forward strand.
GGACCGGTTCGAGAAGATGGCGCAGGCGATGGGCGGAACGTCGTTTGTCGATGAACTGGTTGCCCTCCAGGCCAAGTGCAAGGTCCGCGATCTGAAAATGTCGGATTACGGGATTGCGGCAGACGAGTTGGAGGCGATCGCCCAAAACGCGCGTGAGACCATGGGATTCTTGTTCACCCTCGACCCGGCCCCGCTGTCGCAGGCGGACGTGCTGAATATTCTGCGAAAGGCCTATCAATGAGCGCTGTTTACCGAATGACGAAGCGAAGGATGGCCGTCCTCGCGGCCTGGGTTGGAACCGGATGCGCCGCGTTTGCCCTGCCGCTGGATTCGGCGCGCTGGTTTGTGAACCCATCCGCCGCGTGGCCGTGTGCGTATGATGAAGCGGACGCGCGCTGGACGCCCATTGATCTCCAACTCAGGATCGAGCATGGACTCGCCACCACGGAGGGCAACCCGGCGATCGTGGCCGGCGTCTTCACGAACGCCTGTGCGGAGGTTCAGGGGTTGACCGTGACCGGGGGCGGGGATGTGCGCCTGATCTGCAATGGCAAGGAGATCGCGCCATCCATGCAGACGAAGCAGGAGCGGGTGTTTGCGCTGCCGTTGGTGGCGGGGAAAAACAACGTCTGCATGGAAGTACATGGCAAGGAGAAGCACGCGGGCATTTTCTTGACGCCGGTCGAGATGGACTATCTTTCGCCCCCGGCGGCGAAGCAGATCGAGGCGCTGAAGCGCTCGATCGATCACTTGGCCAAGGCGTACGCCGCCTATCCCGCCGCGGCCTTCCGCCAGCGGATCGCCGCGCTGGAAAAGCGGCTGGACGATCCGGCGGCTCTGGAGGAGATCCGGGCGTTGCAGATCGAAGCGCTGCTCCATAACAATCCCGTGTTCGACTTTGATTCGATCCTGGTGCGCCGCACGAGAAGGGGCGGTCTTCCCGCCAACTGGATGGGGAATACGGCGATTCCGAAAGAGGGGTATGGAAACGAGCTTGCACGCCTTTCGCTGAAGGACTTTTCACTCCAAACGGTCTATCGCCCAGAAGGCGGCAGCGCGTATGTCGGCGACATCAACCTCCATTTCGATGCCAAAAAAATGCTGCTTTCTTCAATTTCGCCGGAGGATGGCACATGGCAGGTTTTCGAGCTGAACGTGGATGGTTCCGGGCTGCGGCAGGTGACGCGCACCGCCGGGCCGGATGTCGACAACTACAGCGGCGCGTATCTGCCCGACGGCAAATCCCTGGTGTTTTGCTCGACGGCCAACATGACCGGGATCCCGTGCATCGGCGGAAAGCAAAACGTCGGCACGCTCTACACCGCCGATCTGTCGGGCGCGGAGATGCGCCAGGTGACCTTCGAGCAGGACGCCGACTGGTATCCGTGGGTGATGGACGATGGCAAGGTGATGTATTTGCGCTGGGAATACACCGACAACTCGCACTATTTCACGCGCATCCTGATGACGATGAACCCCGACGGCACGCAGCAGCGCGCGCTCTATGGTTCGAACTCGTATTGGCCAAGCACGATGTTCTACGCGAAAAACGTGCCCGGAAGCACCAGCAAGTTTACGGCGATCGTTTCGGGCCACCACGGCGTTTCGCGGGAGGGCGAACTGGTGCTGTTCGATGTCGCCCAAGGCGAAAAGGACGCCGACGGCGTGGTGCAGCGGATCCCGGGCTATGGCAAAAAGGTCGAGCCGATCATCCGCGACAAATATGCCGTGGGCAATTGGCCGCGCTTCTTGCATCCCTATCCGCTTTCGGACAGCTATTTCCTGGCGGCGGGCCAGCTTTCGCCGACGGACGGGTGGGGCGTCTACCTGCTCGACCGGTTCGACAACATCGTGCTGCTCAAGGCGGAGAACGGGCTATGCCTTTATGAACCGGTTCCGCTCAAGGCGCGCAAAAAACCGGCCGCCATGCCGTCGCGCGTTCAGCCCGGCGCGCAGGATGCGGTGCTGTATATCCAGGATTTGCATGAAGGGCCGGGCTTGGCGGGAATCCCGCGCGGAACGGTCAAGCAGCTGCGCCTGTTCACCTATTCGTACAGCTACCGCGACATGGGCGGGCACAACGCTTTGACGATCGAAGGCGGCTGGGATGCGAAACGACTGCTGGGCACCGTGCCGGTGGAAGCGGACGGGTCGGTCATGGTCCGCGTGCCGCACAGCACGCCGATTTCGATCCAGCCGCTGGATGAAAAGGGCGCGGCGCTGCAACTGATGCGCAGCTGGCTGGTGGCGATGCCGGGCGAATCGCTCTCGTGCGTGGGCTGCCACGAATCGCCCCGCACGCCGCCGTTGCAGCGCATGACGCTGGCCATGAAAAAAGGGCCGCAACCGCTCACGCCGTGGCGGAACGAACGCCCGCACGGATTCGGCTTTCTGCGCGAAGTCCAGCCGGTGCTCGATCGCCGCTGCGTGGGTTGCCACGATGGCTCGGACGCCGGGCGGCCCAACTTCAAGGAGACCGGCCCGATTCCGAAAGGGCGGGCATTCGCGCGGTCGTTCCACGAGCTGCACCCGTTTGTGAACCGCCCGGGTTGCGAAAGCGATTTCCGGTTGCTGGAGCCGATGGATTACCACGCCTCGACCAGCGAGTTGGTGCAGCTGCTGGCCAAGGGGCACCATGGCGCAACGCTGGACGCCGCCGATTGGGAAACGTTGCTGACGTGGATCGACCTGAACGTGCCGTACCACCCCACCTGGACCGACCTGAAGGGGGACCAAAAGGTGGGCGCCATCGCCGGGCGGGCCCGGGAGTTGCGCCGCAAATACACCGGCATGGCGGACGATCCGGAGTGGATGCCGCCCGCGAGCGCCGCGCGCCCC
>JBGSLE010000552.1:0-16140 GCA_041740875.1 Pontiella sp.
GGCGCAACCTCTTCTTCAACGCGATCGACGGCTTGCGCTACGCCTCCCTGACCCCGGAAAAGATGCGCCGCCAGCCGCTGGCCGACCTTGAACCGAAAATAAAGGCGATCCATGCGAAATACCCCAACGGCTTCATCCTCGCCACGCCGCACATGGGCAACTGGGAGATCGCCGGCATCGCCGCCGACCTGCTCGGCCTGCCGCTCTTCGTAATCGTCCGGAAGCAGAAAAACCCGCTGATCGACCGTTACATCAACCGCATGCGCCGCACGTTTTCCATGGAGGTGCTCAACCGCGAAAGCAAGATGTGGAAGGGCGTGTTCGACCGCCTCACGCAGGGCAAGGTATTGGCCGTCCTGCCCGACATCAACGCGCGCAAAAACGGGGTGACGGTGGACTTCCTCAACGGCAAGGCGACCATCGCACTCGGTACGGCCCACTTCGCGCTGCTGGCCAACTGCCCGATCTACCCCATCGTCGTGCGCCGCATCGGCTGGACCCGCCACGCGGCGGTGCTGCTCGACCCCATCGTTCCCGACCCCGCCCGCGACCGCGACGAGGAGCAGCGGCGCATCATGCAGGCCGTCATGTCCGCCCTCTCGCAGGAAATCCTCAAGACGCCGGAGCAATATTTCTGGCACAACAAGCGCTGGGTGCTAGATTCCAAGTAGACACGCAACCAAGGAGCCCGCCATGTTCATCGTCCATGTATCCATCCACGTGAAGCCCGAATGCGCCGACGCCTTCAAGGCCGCCACGCTCGCGAACGCGGAAAAGTCGCTCCAGGAGCCGGGCATCGCGCGCTTCGACTTCGTCGAACAGCTCGACAACCCCAACCGCTTTGTGCTGGTGGAAGTCTACCGCACCCCCGAAGACGCGCTGAAGCACAAGGAGACCGCGCACTACGCCGCCTGGCGCGACGCGGTGGCCGACATGATGGCCGAGCCGCGCTCTAGCATCAAATACGGCAACATCGCCCCCGACGACACCGGCTGGGACTCCTTCGGGGCATAGTCTTTCTTCGCGCAGACAACGGTTGCGATGCCGTATTGGGTAGGGCGGAGTGTCCCACTCCGCTGCGGACGGCTAGGGACAGCCGTCCCTACCAAGAACCGAATCGGTGCGGCAAGTCATTCGTGAATTGCTCTAAAACGCCCTACCCAAGCTTGCGCAGTCCACCCATGTAGGGCCAGAGCGCTTCGGGCAGGTCGATGGAGCCGTCGGCGTTCTGGTTGTTTTCCATGATGGCGATGACCAGGCGCGGCAGGGCGACGCCGGAGCCGTTGAGGGTATGCACGAAGGCGGGTTTGCCGTTTTCGTCGCGGTAGCGGATGTTGGCGCGGCGCGCCTGGTAATCCTTGAAGTTGGAGCAGGAGGAGACCTCCAGCCATTTGTCCTGCGCCGGGGCCCACAGCTCGATGTCGTAGCATTTGGCGGCGCTGAAGCCGATGTCGCCGGTGCAAAGTTCGATGACGCGGTAGTGCAGGCCGAGCTTCTGGAGCACCCGTTCGGCGTCGGCCGTCAGCTTTTCATGCTCCGCGGCGGAGGTTTCGGGCGTGGTAAACTTGACGAGTTCGACCTTGTCGAACTGGTGGACGCGCAGCAACCCGCGGGTATCCTTGCCCGCCGAGCCGGCTTCGCGGCGGAAGCAGGGGGTGTAGGCGGTGTGGCAGATCGGCAGGGGCTGGGTGAGGATTTCGTTGCCGTAGATGTTGGTGACGGGCACCTCGGCGGTGGGGATCGGATAGAGCCCGTCCAGCGTTACGTTGTACATGTCCTCGGCAAACTTGGGCAGCTGGCCGGTGCCGGTCATGGCGGTTTCGTTGCACATGTAGGGCGGGGCGATTTCGACGTAGCCGTGCTCCTCGGTGTGCAGGTCGAGCATGAACTGGATCAGTGCGCGCTCCAGCTTGGCCCCCTTGCCCTTGAACAGCGGAAAGCCCGAACCGGCCACCTTGGCGCCGCGCTCGAAATCGAAGATGTCCAGCGCCGCGCCCAGATCCCAATGGGGAACCGGCGCAAAAGCGAACGCCTTCTTTTCGCCCCACACCCGCACGACCGGGTTGTCCTTTTCATCCTTGCCGACGGGCGTGGTTTCGGAGGGGAGGTTGGGAATGAAGAGCAGGCGCTGGCGCAGGTCGGCGTCGATCGTGCGCAGCTCCTCGTCGAAGGCGGAAATCCGGTCGCCCATTTCGCGCACCTCGGCCTTGATCGCCTCGGGGTCCTTGCCCGCCTTGATCATCTGCCCGATGTTTTTGGATACCTTGTTGCGTTCGGCCTTCAGCTCCTCGACCCCGGTGACGATGGCGCGGCGGCGGTTGTCGAGTTCGAGCACGGCGTCCACATCCACCTGGACGTTGCGGTTGGCCATGGCCGCCTTCACGGCGGCGGTGTTTTCGCGAATAAAACGGATATCCAACATGGTTCGACCCCTTGGTTAAAAAAGCGGGGCGCATTATTCCCCGAAACCCGCCGGGTTTGGAAGCGGGAATTCCGACTTTTCCGAACGGGTTTGCGCGCGGCGACGGCGTTCTGGCGGGCCGGCCGCGCTCCCGTTCCCCGAGAAGGTGGAACGGGTAGGGCACGATACCGCCCTACCGCCGGCCGCGCCGCCGGTTTTTCCGGGCTTTCCGGGCAAAGGCGGGATCGGGGTTTTTCCAGAGATGGGTGAATTGGTAGCGGGCAAAGGCCGCAACCACCAAGGTACCGGCCATCGCGCACGAAAAGCAGCCAGCCGCCATCACGGTCGACTCGTCTCCGAGACCCGCGTCGGCCCGTTTGGCCAGCCAGCAAACCACCAGGTAGCCCAAGACCAGTACAAAAGCCGCCGCGAACAATGCAGGATAGCTTGGCCGATGCTTGTACATCAACGGCCGCATCTACTTGCGCCCTACTTCGAGCTTGTAGTAGGCGCACGGCGGATCTTCCGGATCCTCGAACCCGATGGCCCCCCCGGTGCCTTTCACGGTACCAACCGGCTCAAAGGCCTGTGCCACGAGGTTGGTGGAGCGCCACACGGTGTATTGGCAGTTCGAAGACGAACTCCACTCCAGGCCTCCGCCGTTGCAGGCAAACGAAAACCGGTTCGACGGATTGTCCGGCAGCGAATCAACGATGAATTCGGCGGCGTTGCTATCCCCGTCGCCATCGGCATCGGCGCCGGCCAAGCGCTGTTCGAATGGCAGGCCTAAGGAGTCGATCCACGCCCCGTAGCCCGGGCCTGCACCGAGCAGCTCGACGTTGTCGATCTGAAATGCGGCGGAAGGGGCCGCCTTGTCCCAGGCCAAGGTGAGCCAAAGTCTTTCCGTGTTGCGCAGCAGGGGTTCGAACGAATCCGGAAAGGTGAAGATGTCGGGAAAGAAATGGTCCGGGTCGATCGGCATCGCCACCTTCGTGTCGCCCGAAACCAGCGGGACGGTCGCCTGATAGACGATCAGTTCCATCTCGTTGATCAATTCGATCGTCAGAGTTGCCGCAACCGACGCGTGGACATCAAAGGCCAGGGTGTGCGCACCTACGTCGTAAAGGGATCCAATGAATATCCCGCCGGAAGCCGCCGGGTCGGCAATGAACGACCAGCGCGGATCCGCCGCCGCTCCCGCATCGGGCACCGGCTCCAATCCCAAGGCCCCATCCACGACTCCGAAAAAGGTGGGAAGCGGTGCCGCTCCCGAATGGTCGAAGACCTGCCAGTCCTGGACGGTTCCTGCGGACCAGGTCTCCTTGACGCCGACCGTCGCCGCATGGGCAGTGACGGCCACGCAGCAGATCCATGAGAAAAATATCACACGGGACATCGCACCCTCCTTAAGACAGCCGCCGTTTAACAAACAAGGTGAGACCCGAAAAAGCCAAGACCAAAGAGATCACGGCCGGTTCAGGAATCGCCTGGGTGTAGATGGCGATGCGATCAATGTGGGAGCCCCATCTCGGTGCGCCTGTCAGGGTCACCGTAACAGAATTCGCACCGGTCACCTCGACCATGCCCTTCCATAGCTTGTGCCGCCATTCCGCTCCCGGGAACAGGGGATCGAGCTCTTCGAGGAACTCGCTGACCACCACATTGGACGCCGTGCCGGAAACCTGGATGCCGGGCATCAGGGTGATTCCATAATATCCAATGACATCCACCCATACCTCAACGATTGAAGATCCCGCTCCGCTAGACGCAAACGGTACGACCGATGTGATGTAGCCGTCGGGATTGATATTCCATGCGCCTGTGCCATCGCCGCGCGTCACGTGGAACGGGTTGGTCGGATCATTCCATCCGGATGAAGCCGTGCCTGGCAGGATCAGCGTCTGCACCGGACCGTATGCATTGGCCATGGCAGTCGCTACGGGCGGGTTCTCGCCGGTCGGGAACGAATAATAGACCGACGTGGTATTCGCCTCGCCGTCCCAGTCGGGAACCACGATGGAGGACATGCCGCGTTCCCCCGTAAAGCATCCCAGCAGCAAAATACCCATCCATTTCCATGTTTTCATAGTGTCCTCGTTGAATTTAAGATCATTGCCCTTGTCCGAGCCAATTGGCGCGGAGAATCCCGTAATCGAACAAATTAACCACCCCATCATGATTGATGTCGGCGGCGGCGGCGGTTGTCAGCCAGTAGTAGCGGAGCATGCCGTAATCCAACAGGTTGATGAGGTTGTCGTTATTGAGGTCGCCGCAGATGAGGGCGGCAGACCCGGTAAAGTCCACGGTCGCGCGCATGCTGGCGTCAAACACCACGGGCTTGATCCGCGACAGATTGGTTGCGCCCTTTACGCGTAAATATGCGGTAGCATACGGAATATCCTGAAGCAGCACCGATGCCCGGCCCGCCGTAAACACCAGCGGTCTCCCGTATCCGAGGAGTGCCTGCTGGTTGATGTCCAGCGGGATCAGCGACACCACCTGTTCAAACGCATTGCCGGTCGTAACCTGTAGATCGATGTTTACTCTGATTTCCGCCGTGATATCCAGCGATGCCGTGTTGGTGACGGTGTTGCCTGATCGATCGGCGACCACGGCCAACACATCGAAAATGCCCGAGGGATGCGACGGCGTAACCAACAGGGTCCAGATATCGAGTATGCCGGTGCCGATATTCAGGGTCGTCAGGCGTACCGGAGCCAATTCGATCTGCGGATTGTTCCGGTTCCTCACGATTAATTGCGGATCAACCAGGCCGGAGAGCGCATCGCTGGCTTCGATCATGATCACCACCGTACCCGGCAACGTCCGCTTGGTTTCATCGAAAACATTTACCGACCCTCCGCTCTGGGTCTGCAATCCGTCGAAGCCGCTGAGCAAAGGTTTGGTTCCATCCACCGTCACGGATATGCTGTTCTGCGTGAAAGGCGTGAGATACCGCCCGGAAAGCCCGTTGGTATCGGAAGCCAGCCGGGTATCCCACAATTCGCTGATTTGAGGGCGAAAATAAAAAACGGTATCGCCCTCTTTGGCTTTTGCCTGCATGGAGATTCGTGCCACGGCACCGTTGGATGTAGTGCCTTCGCGCGGAGCGCTCATGCCAAGCCCGATTCCGGTGTTGATTTCTCCGTACAGCGGATCGCCGGCCTTGAAATCCCACGCTTCCGCCAGATTGAATTCCCACGGTGCCTCAAGGGCCAGATATCCATTCGTGAAATAAGTCCCGTTGTATCCGAGCAATGCCTCGCAACCCGACACGGGAACCTGCAGGGCCGAGAGGTTCAGCAAAAGGTCAACGGTGTCCTCCGGCTGTATGAACAGCCCATCTTCATCACGCGTTCTTCCGGGAGGCAGGTTTTCATCCGAAAAATCCAGCGAAAGCACATTCTGCACGGCGGCACCGTCTTCGACATTGCCCCATTCGTCCACCTCGGTCACGGTGCCGGTCCCTTCATCGTTGAGCGACGCACCATCCCGCATCACATTGTGGAACATCCGCACGCCGCTGGCCTGTGTCGTGATGTTCACCGCCGTGCCGTCAAAAACGCAGCTCTGGATTTCCGTCTTGGCATTCGAAACAGTCAGGTCGCCGCACCCCGCCATGTGCGTACGGGACATTTGGAAGTCCGCGCCATCCGCCACTATCCAATCATATGAACCGCCTGGTGAGGCGCAATCAACCTTGCATCCGTCCAGAACCAGGGTGCCGCTGACGCGGATCGTGACCCCGGCGGAGACGATGATGTGCGAAACCAGCGCCAACGTGTCGCCGCTGAATTCCGTATCGCTTTGGATCAACATGGATCCCATCGAATCGTAAAGAGTGAAGGAGCCGGCCACTGTGGTTTCCCCCTCGTTCGTCCGAAATACGACCTCCCCGTCCGATACGGAAACGCTGCCGGAGTCGGCCATATCGAGGTTTGAAAGCGCCAGTCTGCCGCCCTGGATGCTCAAGACCGCATCGGCCCCGACGGTGACGGTTTCGACATCGATGGTTTCGTCTGCCTCAAGAGTGAATCCGTCCGCAAAAGTTGCGCTTCCATTGCGGAAAGCAAGCAGCGTCATGGCCGCATCGGCATACCACGGTTCCACAACGACAAGGTTCGTATCGACGATGGATGCAAAGTCGGGCTCCGGAATCCCCCAGTAGTTGCGATCAACCCGCACGGGCGACCCCGCATCGATCGCCTGGCAGCCGGGAGGAAGTTCCAACAGGCAGTGGTTCATGCTCAGCGCCGCGTCCGCCCGGGTGCGGATCGCCACGGCGGCCTGGTCAACCTGGTTGCTGGCAATGACCAGAGAACAATCGCGCAGGCCGAGCCGCACACCGGCCGATACCGACCACCATCCATTGGACGTAATTGTTTCCGCCGGTTGGATGATGGTTGCCTGCGCACCGGCGCCGATCACTTCAATATCCTGGTCGAACGCCATCTCCGGCAGCAGGTAAACGCCGGAGGCCACCTGAACCGTGCCGCCGGCGGGAGCAGAGGCCAGCGCCTCCGGAAGGCCGGTAAAACAGCTCTCGCCCCAGCCCGGTGTAGCGGGGGAATATCCCGCATCCACATAAAACAAAGGCGCCGGAGCCTCTGTATCGGGCTCCGGCTGGGCCACCGCCGCGGACTCCGCCCCTCCTGCTCGCAGGAGCAGGAGGGTGAGAACGGCTTTTCTGATTACTGCACTACAACACTTCATTGGATGCGCCGCCGGTTGGTCTGGGTGCTATAGTGCGTCGCCCGTCTTGTACCAGTAGAATTTCAGGATCCCATAGTCGGTCAGGTTGACGGCTCCGTCGCCATTGATGTCCGCCACCGCATCCGTGGTGGTCAGGTAGTAGCGGAGGCGGGCGAAGTCGAGCATGTCGACCTTGTTATCGCCGGTCAGGTCACCCCCGTCGAGAGGCAGGGATACCGTCGCCTGTCCGGTCGCATTGTAGACGACGGACTGCTTCGTGCGCAGCGTCCAGGCGGTATCGGCACTGATGGCGGCGACGCCCGCAGGAATCTGCGTCATCGAAAGCGTTGCTACGCTATTGGTGAATTGCAGCGTTTCCGTGCGCGTCTCGACCACCGCGCCAGCCCCGCTGGTCATGACCAGCACTACGGCGCGGCTGAACGGCGCGACCGAAGCACCCACCAGCTCGACGCTGACTGCGATCGTCGTCTTGTTGACCTTGATCGTCGCCGCGTTGGTGGTGGTATTGCCGGAGCGGTCGGAAACGACCAGCACGACATCATAGATGCCGTTGGGCGTCGTTGCATCCACGGTCACCGCCCAGTTGTAGCTCTCGGCCATCGCGCCGGACTCGTTCGCGGAGATCAGCGCCGGAACCAGCACGGCCGATTCGGTCTGGTGAGAGACCGTCAAGGACGCCCCCGCCAAGCCGGAAAGCTCGTCGGTGGCAGCGATGCTTACCAGCACCGTGCCCTGTTCGGTCAGAACCGCCGGATCGAACACATTCGCGGCTCCCTGGAAGCCCATGAATGCGGTGGTCAGCGGCGCGGTGCCGTCAATCGTGACGTAGCCGGAGTTCATCGTGAACGGCGAAACATACACGGGGTCCCCGCCGGGGGCCGACGTCAAGCGCGTGTCCGCCGGAACCGAGTTGGTCATCGCCGGGCGGAAGAACACCTTCGTTACCCCTTCGTTCGTGGTGGCCGCGAAGCCGAGCGAAAGCACGGTGGCGTCGGCCGTCGTGCCATCGAGCGGCGCGGTCAGATCGACGCCGATCGACTTGTCGACCTGGCCATAGAGGCCGCTGACCACCCCTTGGCGCTCGTAGATATCGAACGTCCAGGGCGCCGCACCGGCAACCACGCTCGCGGGAGCCGCGAAGTACCGCGTGTTGAACCCGAGCAATGCATCGCAGCCGCTCACCGGCGCGTTCAGCGCATCGAGATCCAGCGCAACGGAGACCGCGTCACCCGGCTGGATGTAGAGATTGCCTGCCGCGTCCGCGCCGACCAAGTTGAGCCCCAGGTTGTTCAGCGTGGCCTCGTTGGTGGAGACATTGCCCCAGCCATCAAGAGCCAGCACCGTAGCCGTTCCGTTGTTCACTAGTCCGCTAAGGTCGGCAAAGACGTTGTGGAAGACCTGCGCGCCATTGGCGTTCGCGCCGACCGTCAGGCCTTTGGCAAAGAAGTTGTCTTTCATTACCGCAGCGTCGGCATCCACGGTGAAGCTGCTGCAATCGAGCACTTCGCAACGGGCCATCTGCAACGTCGCCGTATCGGTTACAGCCACCTCGTAGCTGTCGCCGGCCACCGCGCCTTCAAGCACGCAACCGTCGAGCACGAGGCTACCGGACACCGTCAGCTTGACGCCGTTCGCGAAAACCAAGTGCGAAACGAGCGCCAGGGTGTTGCCGCTCAGCTCGGTATCGGCGTTGAAGTAGATGCTGCCCCAGCTATCGAAGATCGTGAACGAACCGGCGAGCGTGTTGGTGCCCTCATCCGTTTTCAGGATCAGGGTTCCATCGCGCACCACCAGCGCCGACCCGGCCGCCAAGTCGAGGCGCCCGTCGATTTCCAGCGTGCCGTTGTCGACCGTCCAAGTCGGTTCCGACGTGCCGTTGCCAATCGTGGCGTTGCCGTAGACTTGGAAGCTTTCGCCGTCGCCGATGGTTAGGTCGGCGGTGAACTGCGTATCGCCGAAATACTTGCCTTCAACCCAAGTCACACGACCCAGAGTGGGAACATCCTGCTGATGGAAAACTTTTGCTTCCACGTCAAACTGTTCCGATTCGCTCATTTTCCCGGCGGTCTTGCCATCGAATGCAACAGTCGTTGCGTCGATGTCGACAGCATTGCCCGCCAGCGCGATATACTGCGCCGTTCCTGAGAATGCCGCCGGAGCAGCACCTTGGAACGCCACGCTGGCATTCGCCCCTTCAACCAACAAACCGTTTGCTCCACCGTTGACCGTGGTGCCGGAAGCCAGCACCACTGAAACCGCCTGGTGCGTGCTGAGCGGATTGTCCAACACCCGCACGCCGGTTCCACCCGCACGCGGTGTGATGGCCAGGCCGCTTACTACGGCATGGCCGCCATAGCTGGCATCGCTACTGTAGCCATCCCAGTTGTTCGCAAAAACGCCAGTCGCAGTTCCTACCACGCTACCGCCCGCAATGGAGGCCGGTGTGGCGCTGCTGACATTCCATACTTCGTAGCCGATGGAATTCGAGGCCACGCCGGTCATATCGATCACGTTGTCGATAGAAACAGAACCCACCCCGAGCGAACCAAGCATGATACCCTTGACCAGCGACTCGTTGGCATTAGCCATCCCGATAATCGAGTTGTTGGACAGCGTGTACGCTGAAGGAGTTCCGGTATGCAGGTTATGGAAGATGCCCAACCGGCGGCACGTGATGGTGTTGCCCGAAATAACCTGGTAATCCGTCGCCCCCGGATTCGGGGCATGGAAGTTTCCGGTCTGCACGCCGAGCCGTACGTTTTTCATCACGTTATCGGTCACACGGGCATACTGGCCGTTATAGAGCAATACGCCGCCGCCCCATTTGGCGATGCCGGAGGCCGCATCATACGTACCCATTTGCTGGATCAGGTTGTCTTCGATCAAATGTCCGGATGTCGCTGGCGCACTGTAGGTCGCACCAAAGATTGAAATCCCGAAGTAGGAGAAGTTCTGGACAATGTTCTGCGACACCGTGAGGTTGCTAACATTATTCTCATAGATCGTGATCGCTTCCGCCGCGTCCAGATCCGCCCCATTGACACCCAGGAATCCGCTCGAAAGCGCCGGGTTGTCGCCGTCGAACGTGAAGCCTTCGATGGTGACGCCGCTTGCGGCAACATGAACCAGCTCGCCGACAGCAATCGCCGAAGTCGCAGGCATAATAATCGCCTCCGTAACACGCGTTCCCGAATTGGGAGAAATACCCGCATTCGGACCGCGCATGGCAATGGCCTTCGGTACCACCAGATTTTCAGCGTATACCCCCCCCGCAACTTGAACCGTGTCGCCGGGACTGGCGGCGTCGATCGCCGCCTGAATCGTCGCGTAATCATAGGTCGGCCCGGCCCCGACGGTCCGGATGCCCGGAACGGTCAGACGGACCAGCGTGGTAGAATTCGCGGTTCCATCCACATTGTTGAACCAGACATCTAGGTAATTGTCCGAAAACGTTCCTTCGATAGTCGCCGTGTTGTGAACGAACTGACCGTTGCGGATCCGCACTGCGTACAAAGGATGGTCCGAGAAACTGCACCCCGTGACCGTGAGAAGATCCTCTGCGGCCACCACGCTGGTGGCGGTATAGAACGAAAGGCCGGTTCGTTCGATCGATGATGCCCCGTTCCCGTTGTTTGAGAAAATCGAGTCCAGCACCTGCACCCGCGGCGGTACGCCGCCATGAAAATCCACGAACTGCAGGCCGACTTTCTGCCAAGCCGTTGGATCGGCATCGCTGTTGCCGTTATTCTGGATGGTCGAGTTCTTCACCATGCCCGACAGCACGGCCTTGCCGATGTACGCTCCGATGTGCGAGTTGTTTTCGAGGGTGACATTATCAAACAGCAGGCTGGAAATGACAGCAGGCTGGAATGCACCGCTCGCGTAGTTTTCCGACATATAAAGGGCCGCTTTGAAGTTCCGTGCGACGACATTCTTCAGGGTCAAAGAGTGAATATCGATCGTGCTCCCTGCGCGGATGCCGTTATTCGATCCGGCTCCCACAAGGGTAAGGTTTTCAAACGTGAAGTCTTTGTCCTTCGCGGTCAGATTGATCAGCGGATTGGTAGCGGATGTAATAATTGTCGCCGGCGCATCCGCCGGTCCCGCGCCGACTAGGGTGAGTGACTTGCCCAGAGACAGCGCTTCCGTATAGGTGCCCGCCGCAATTTGAATGGTGTCGCCCTCCGCAGCCGCGGCAATCGCCGCCTGGATCGTTGAATAATCGATACCCTGCGAAATGTTGCGCACAGGGAAGTTTGCCGTCGCAGAGTAGTTGTTGACAATGAAGCCATCGCCACCGGAGATATAGTTTGCGGCGGTGTCGCCGAACATCCAGTTGAAGCCGCGGGCAATGGAGGTTCCGATCTCATCGGGGGCACCGGTGCCGACTGCATTGGCCAGATTCTGGATGTAGGCAGGCGAAGGCGGCGCGATCACCAGATTGGCCACATCCGCAAACGTCAGGCCGGACGATTTTCCGACCAGCGTGTGAAGCCAGCTGGTTCCGGTAGTTGCTCCCGGAGCTTCATAGACCTTGCAGGTTTTTGTTTTAAGGAAATCCCAGCTCGATACGTCCCAGAGGCTGCCCGCCCATTCTGCATTGGAAGGCTCGTTCGCGATAACCGCATAATGCCCGGCACCGTCTGTCACCCAGATATTGAAATAAGGGCCGTAAAGGGATCCGGAAGTCGCGACATTGTCTAGCCGGTCAATGTGCAGGGTTGCGATTTGCGACACCTTTGCGCCATTGATCAAGTCGGTTCCCAACCCGACTTTTTGCCCGCCTTCAAGAATGGCGATTTCGATGGAGCCAGGCTGTATCTCGTCGTTGGGGAGAATGACAGGCGCATTTCCCGTTACGGTTGCATTGCGGATTACAAATGCGGACCAATCGGCCGCCTGCACGGCTGCGGCCGACGTCATGGCCACTGCCGCCAGCATGGTGTTTCTTATCCACTTCTTCATCTTGCACCTCTCCCCGGTTGATATTTCCCACTCACTGCGCCAGCGTGTGCATACGTTTTCGCTCGTTTGTAAAGGCACACCTTTGGCAAAAATACTTTGCGATGTAACCGCAATATCAGGAAGGTGTAAATTAGCAGTAGCGCGTAGTAAAAAATACTAGTGGATACATGGACTTGCTAAAATTACCATTTTGTAATCAAGACGCGGATGTCGGCCAATAGATAACCCGCCGCAGGGTTCGCGCTGCCGGTTGACGGAGCGTGCCGCCACATTCCTTGGCAAGGAAACACCCGCGTGCCATTCGGCGCGTTGTGGAATCCATCGGACTGCGGCCGCGCCACTCGGGATGCGTTGTCGCGCCCTGCTCTTGGGCAGCTACGGCAGGTCGCCGCACGACTTGCACTCGGACTCGGTGCAGGTCAGGCAGCGCGTGGGAATGGAATTGGGCCGCTGGTCGTTGATGGCTTGCATCGCCATTTGGGCGGCCGCGCCGCGGGTTTCGCAATGCAGCTTCTGGAGGATGTGCTCGACATGCTTCCGGACCGTGGCGGTGCTGATATCGAGCACCGTCGCCACATCGCTGTTCTGCTTGCCTTGGGCGACCCACAGCAACACCTCGGCTTCGCGCTTGGTCAGACCCATGCCCATCAGGGCATCGACCGGCTGGGTCGGCAGCGCCGCGTCAAGCAGCAGCGCGTAGCCTCCGGCGTGGCGGATCAGGCTGAGCGAACGCAGGCTGTTCGCCCCGCAGGCCGCCACCGTGTCCTGCGCGGCTTTCCAACCGTTGGAGGCATTGTGGCTGATTTTTTTCCGGATCCATTGATGAATCGCCTGCGGCAACCGCCTTTTCGCTGCGCCGTCGCCGGGAAAATAGCGCTCGAGCAACGCGGTGGAACAATCCATCACGCCCCCTTCGTCGGAGAGCAGGATCAGGTTGTCCAGCAAGCCGCCCGAGAGCTGGCCATGCTGTAGCTGGTGGAGGCGATAGGCGTTGCCAAGGTGCGGGGCCACGAGCCTGAGCAGCCCGCGGGCATCCTGATCCAACGGTTCGGCGAGTAAAAATTCAAAGCTGAAGCAGGATTCCGCCTCATAGAACCGCACGCTGGCTTCATGGACAACACCCAAGGGACGATAGATCTCCCGGTAAAAGGGGGTATTTTGCCACTCCTCTTCCGACATGAGGTCGGTGGTGCAAAGCAGCGGGCCGCCGCTATTGGAGAAGTAGTGGTCAAGGAAGGGGTGCTGCGCCTGCACGCTGCGGTTGAACCGGTCCAGATCGGGCAGCGACCCGCCGCGCAGATGCCGCAGCATTTTTTTCTCGGTGGCGCGGGTATCCAAACGGGTCAGGGAATAGCCCGAAACCGAGGTGGGAAGCCTGCCTTCAAGCAGCGCGAGCACATGCGCAAAAAAATCATCCTCCACCGGTTGGCCATACAAACGGAAAAGTATCTCTGATATCGTGTTGCTTCCCACACCATCCATCGTAGAGGAACCTCGGTATTTGTGGTAACAGTACGCCTGTAAATCTTACATTAGCACGCAGAAATTACTATTTTTCATACGTCATAGTGCGTATCTTATGCTTAATAACCATTTGCTAATTAAAATAACACGAATTCAAAACATAGGCGTTTATTTATTGAAGTCCGTCCGCATCTTCCGGCTTGGAGCAGGCGTAAAGACCCTCGGTGTTTTTCATCCGAACCTGCGTCCAGGAACTCTCCACGCTGTTGTAGAATTCGAGCGTCAGGATCGCCCCGCCGCCCTGCCTTTCGAGGGCATAGGGCCAGGCCGACGTGCCATCATGGATCAGCAGCATGCGGCGCTGCTGGTCCACGCTCTTGATCACGACATTCTTTTTGAACAGGGGCCCATCGGGCTCCTCTTGGTATCGCAAGCGAAGGGTGTAGCCATCGATGACCACTTCGATCGCCTGGATCGCGTTGCTCTCGGCGGCTGTCCAGCGACCTTGGAGCGTACGCACGATTTCAGGCAGCTCGTCGATCCCTGCGGGTATCGGCTCCCGGCTTCCGCAGCCGACCAGCATCCCGGCGGCAGCGAGGCAACCGATCTGCCGCCGCGATAAAAAAAGAAAGTCCTTCATAGAAATCCGTGTGGACTGGTGCTTATTCCGCTCAACTAGCCCGGGTCAATAGACCATCGGGCAGAAAAAATAAACGTTTTTTTAGTCCAATTTTAACTGTTCTTTACTGTCCTGATAGATTCGGATCAATTGGATAATATCCCATCATCTAACCCGGATTATGGGCGCGCCCCTCATGGCCTAGGTGCATTCCGGCCAGCGCTGGTTTCGCGCCGCAACACCACGGAACCAGCGGCTTCGTGGTCAAGGGATTCGGCCGTATTCCAGGTAATCATCCCGGGAATAAAACCATCCTTTTGGAACCTCCAGCAAACCGGCTCGCCTATCTTGTGAAAAACCGGGGCGCGTTGGACGAAGTTTGCCTGCGGAGTGGTGCTGCTTGACGTCGGTTGGCGGGAAACGCCGCCGGAAATGCTTTGGCCGCACGCGATCCATTCGCCCTCGCCGACCCGGTAGCATACCTGGACATCGCCGAGCGCCCGGCCTTCGGGGTCGGTGATCTGAAACATGCCGTGGCATTCGCTGTAGCCGCGCCTTAGCCGCTCCAAGCCTCCTGCGAGCCGTTCCAAAAAATTCGCCAAGCCACCCATCGCCATCACCTTATTACCATTCCATACGGCATTAGACCGGAAATCGCTCGCAAAACCTTCCTTAGCCGTATTGGATAAGTACCGAAATTTTTAAAAAAGTTGATGGGTTTAAACCATATTGCCGCAGCCGGGCATATACGTCATTCGACCCATGGCGGATGGCGCGGAACCGGAATTGGTTTAAACGTTTAACTCAACCGCCTCCCGGGCAGGGGGTTTCCGCCCCCGGAACGCCCGGCCGCTGCCTGCGGCGGGTGGAATACTTCCGCTGCACCCTTCCAATGCTTGGCGGCGTTTTGCTACATTGCGCGCAATGCTGAACCGACCTGCCATCCAATTGCTTCCCGACCAGGTGATCAACAAGATCGCCGCCGGCGAGGTGGTCGAGCGCCCAGCCTCCGTCATGAAGGAGCTGTTCGAAAACGCCCTCGACGCCGGCGCCACGCAGGTGGATGTCGAGGTGGTGCGCGGCGGGCAGCAGCTGATCGCGGTGACCGACAACGGCTGCGGGATGAACCGCGACCAGGCGCTGCTGAGCCTCGAACGGCACGCCACGAGCAAGATCCGCTCGGAGGCCGACATCGAGAACATCCAGACCCTTGGCTTCCGCGGCGAGGCGCTGGCGGCGATTTCGTCGGTTTCGCGCTTTACGCTGGTGACGCGCCCGCGCGAGGAGCTGGCAGGCACGGAGATCCAGGTGGCGGGCGGCAAGCTGCTCAGCGTGGAGGATACCGGCTGCCCCGTCGGCACGCGCATCGAGATCCGCAACCTCTTCTTCAACGTGCCGGCGCGGCGCAAGTTCCTGCGCGCCGAACAGACCGAACTGGCGCACATCCGCCAGCTCTTCCTCGTCCACGCCCTCGCCCACCCCGGCGTCGGCATGAGCCTCAAGGTCGACGAGCGCACCGCCTACAACCTGCCGATGGACGGCACCATGGCCGACCGCATCGCCGAACTCTACCACCCCGGATTCCTCGACCAGCTCGCGCCGATCCACCACACGGAAAGCGGATATGTTCTAACCGGGTTTGCGGGACTGCCGCAGACCGGCCGCAAGGATCGTCAGGACCAGTACATCTTCGTCAACGGCCGGCCCGCCGCCGCTCCGGTGGTCTACCACGCGATCAACGAAGCCTACCATGCGCTCATCGCCCGCGGCCGCTATCCCGCCGTCTTCCTGTTCCTCGGCATGGAACCCTCGCTGGTCGATGTCAACGTCCACCCCACCAAGAAGGAGGTGCGCTTCCGCCAGCCCAACCAGCTGCGCGAGGCGATCGTGGCCGCGCTGCAAAAGGCGCTCTCCTTCGGCGCGCCCGAAAGCGAACTTCCCGAACCGCCCCCCGCTCCCCCGCGCCCCCTCTCCCCCC
>JBGSLE010000553.1:0-8899 GCA_041740875.1 Pontiella sp.
TCCCGTCTATTGTACCAGCACCGATTCTTAACGCCTCCTCAAAATTATCAAAGTACTGATAATTGTCGGTCAGACCTGAATGGCACTAAGTTAAGGTAATTTTCAAGCGGGTTGAGTTCGATTTTAATCGCAAGTCTTTCCTTGTCTTAATATCATTCTGCATGAATAAAACAACCCCCTTCTTCGACGGATTTCACATCGCAACTCTGGGCCGAAAACACCGCTCCGCGATGCGGGTGATTGAGGAGCAAATCAGAGACCTTCAGCTGAAAAATTTCCAGCAGCTGGCGGAGTGCTTCGCCCGCTTTATCCCGCAGAGTCTGCTGAACCCTTCCCCGATCCGGGCACATTCCAGACGGCGACTCTTTTCAAAGGCCAATACCTTCTGGGCTTTCTTTTCCCAGGTGCTTGATGCGGACGGAGGATGTTGCGAAGTCGTCCGTAAACTTCAGGCCTATTGTTCTGCTCATCGTTTGCCGTTGCCCGCATCATCCACCTCGGCCTATTGTCAGGCTCGTAAGAAACTGCTTGCCGAGGAACTGATGAAGATTCTGGATCATACGGTGCTGAAGCTCGATTCCATGCCGGAACGGGGGTTCCTGCATGGACGGCGAGTTGTGGTTGTGGATGGAACCGGTGTGAGCATGCCGGATACATCGGCCAATCAGGCTGTCTGGCCCCAACAGAGTCAGCAGAAAGAGGGTTGCGGTTTCCCGACGGCGCGAATCTGCGCCTGTTTTTCATTGGCAACCGGCGGACTGCTGAGCTTCCGGATGGGTAACAAAAAAAGCGCGGAGTTGCCCCTGTTGCGACAGCAGTATGATACGTTTCGCAAGGGTGATATCTTTTTGGGAGACAAGGGGTTCTGCAGTTACTACGACTTGGCGAATTTAAAAAAGAGCGGGGTGGATTCGGTTATTACATTGGCCCGCCGCTATCCGGTTCAGGCAAAAGATTCCAAGCGTGTTTTGGGTGAAAACGACCTGCTCATCAGCTGGAAAAAACCGGCTTGGAACAAACGGTCAGCTTATACCCATGAGGAATGGAAGGCGTTGCCGCACGAGCTGGCTGTTCGTCAAATCCATGTCAGCGTTACGGTTCCCGGGTTTCGAACGGAATCGTTTTACATCATTAGCACGCTGACCGATGCGGAGCTGTATAAGGCTGAAGAACTGGCGGAACTCTATCTGCAACGCTGGCAGGTTGAACTGTTTTTCCGGGACATTAAAACGACGATGGGCATGGATGTGCTGCGCGGAAAAACTCCGGAAATGGTAGAGAAAGAAATCATCATGCATTTTATTGCCTACAACAGCATTCGCATGCTGATGGTTGAAGCGGCGGAAGAGACCGGAGTCCCTGTGGAGAGACTCAGCTTCAAGGGAGCTCTTCAGGCGTTGCGACAGTGGGAGCCGCACTTTCTTTATCGGTTCAGCCAGCGGAAAAGAACCCAAATGATCTCTGCGCTTTATGATGCGATCGCTGGGGCGGTTATTCCGTACCGACCGGATCGAAGCGAACCCCGTTGCGTCAAGCGACGGCCCAAACCCTACCAGCTTTTAACCAAGGCCCGGCACCTGATGAAAGAGACACCACACCGGAGCAAATACCGTGCTAAAACCCCTTAACTTAGTGCCATTCGGGTCAGTCCTATAAATTAATGATCAATCAGAATTTTTCTTTCCCCCGCCCCCCATCCCATTCGAACCTGTCGGGCTGTTCTTTAGAATTTTTAACGAAGGGATCTGATAAATGCATGTTTTAGTTTGCGATTTGCTGTTGAAAAGCGAGGTGACCATTAACGGGCACCAAATACTCGTGGCTCAAGGGGATGTAGCATCTTAGCGACGAGGCGCTTGAACAGGTTGAAACCTTAGCCAAGGCGGAACTCGGCGTGGCCAGGGCGTGGTACATCAAGGAGATCTTCCGCCACTTCTGGACGCGGCGCGATGCCGTGTTCGCCCGCAGCTTCTTCGGCCGATGGCACAAGGGGGCGTTTGAGACGGGGCTGCCTGAAATCCGCAAGGTGGCGCGGATGCTCAAGAAACACCTCGAAAACATGCTGACTTATTTCGACTGCTACATCACCAATGCCGCATCCGAAGGGCTCAACTCCAAGATCCAGGCGATCAAGGCCAACGCGCGTGGGTTCAGGAACTTTGAAAACTACCGCGTGAGCATCCTGTTCTTCTGCGGAAAACTGGAGCTCTCACCATAAAAATCTTCGTAGAACAAAATAATAACGCGAGAAATTGAAAAATACGATGGACATATTCCAGCGGGTTGTGTTAATTTCTATTAATAGCGGAGCGCTACTGGGCCGCGGTTACCGTGGGTCCTGTGTGCACATGAAACATAAGTACGGGAAACTACAGCAAACGCCGGTTGAAAAATGCGGTGGGCGGTGGCCAATAAATAAGGAGAGAACCATGAAAAGAAGGATGCTGGGAACATTAATACTTGCATGGGTGTGTGCGCTTCAGGGTATGGCGGGGACGATCAGTCTTGAGTTTGAAAATCCGGATACAATCTGGATTGGGTCATCGGTCGGACGTATTTCATTGAGCGGCTCCAATGTAGTGGAGAACGCATTCATTGTGAGCGAGACCAATTTTTCGGTAACCGGCTTCACCTATGTCGATTTTGATCTCTCGTTTGATGCCGGCCTGATGGGGGTGGATGGCATCGAAGCGTCAGACAAGGTGATTACCATGACTGCCAACGGTCTTGGCATTACCGGTGGCGCAAGTGGCGGGCTGGGAAAAAATGTCCCCGAGGGTTACACGGTTTCCGTGAATTATACCAATGCCGGTCCATCCGATGTGCTATCGGTTACCAAGGTAAAACTAGTGGTCTTCGAAGGGTCTGCAGTGGTTTCCGACCTCCACGGAAATTTATTGAGCATTACCAGTGTTGACGCGAACGGTTGGGCGGATATTTCCTCATTAGGGATTTCCATTACCGGACCCCAGTCCACCAACCTGTTTTCCGTGTGGAACAATTCCAGTGCACAATATCGATTGGATGGCGTTGAATTGTCGGACGAGGCCATAGGGAGTGCACCCGTAACCAATGCCACAACAGCCCTGACCTTTGCCGCGCTTGATACGGTCTGGAATGGTGCCTCGGCGGGTACCGTAACCGTGACCGGAAACCATATTGTGGAAGACGCCAATATTGCCTCGAAAACCAATTTCGTCGTAGCTGGAAAAGCGTTAGTGGATGTGACCCTCTCCCTCGATGCCGGCGTCATGAACACCAATGATGGCAGTGAGCTATTGGACGCAACCATCAACATGAATGCGGGGGGCGCTTTAGGTGTGACGTCCGCTGGCAGCGGGTCGGGCGGCATCAGTATTACCAATGAAGGGTATACGGTTTCGGTCGATTTTTCCACTGCGGCACCCACGAATGTATTCCGCTTGAATGCGCTCCAGTTCGGTAATATGGGCAGCGCTCAGTCGGTCGCCATTGTTGATTTGACCGATGGACAGAAGCTTACCCTGACCGGCGCTGATCTGAGCGGTGGTTGGGCGGATGTTTCCAGCCTCGGGATCAAGTTGGTTGGTGCCCAAAGCATGACCAACCTGTTGAGCTTCTATCACGATACGAATACGAATGGGTATTCTTTCCGTTTGACGGGTGTTGAATTTTATACCGCGTATTTTGAGCCGGCCGCCGCAGGGTATGCGAAGTTTGCCGAAGACTATAACTTGCTCCTGGGACCGGAAGGCGATGACGATTCCGATGGGTACGCCAATCTCTATGAGTACGGCGTAGGCGGCAATCCAACCAATCCAGCGGATACGGGTCTCCCGATCCTCTGGAGTGCGGTTGCATCCGGCGGAACCAACTGGTTTAACTATATCCATCCCGCGATTACCAATGCGGATAGTGGCATTGCCTACAGCCTTGAGCTAAGAAACAACCTGGTCTATGGAGGCTGGACCAACGTCGGGTATACCGTTTACGGAACCAACATTACCGGCGGGGCCTTTAACTATGTGACCAACCGCATTTCCACTGCGACGGAAGATCAGCAGTTCATTCGCCTGAAGATTCAGGAAGTGCAGTAGAAACAAATAAAAAAGGAAACAATAAGATGAAAAAAACAGGAATAGCCATTACATCCGCTCTGCTGATCGGGGAGGCGGCCTCTGCAGCTCTAATCAGCCAGACCTTTGTCGGTGCCGATTTAACCTGGATAGGGACGTCGGTTGGTACGTTGAATATTGATAGTGAGGGTGTTGTTGCCGATGGTAATATTAGCAATGCGGCCAACTTCGCCGTGACCGGCACGACACCCGTTAATTTTGGCGTGTTGTACGATGCAGGTCTTATGGATACGCTTGGTATTGAAGCGACCGACGGTGTGATTTCCATGACCGCTATCGGGCTTGGTATTACGGGTGGCGGAAGTGGCGGTCTGGGGAAAAATGTCCCCGAGGGTTACACGGTCTCCTTTGATTTCTCCGCAGCTGGAGCAACAGATACGCTAACGGTTACCAAAATAAATATTGGAAGCGGCTTGACGGGGACTGTTGCGGTGTCTGACCTGAACGGGCATGTAGCAATTTTTAATACTGCTGATGCGAACGATTGGGTGGATATCTCCTCCTTAGGCCTCACAATCACTGGACCACAGACAACGGCTCTGTTTTCCATGTGGAACAACAACACAGGGAATCAGCAATACCGATTGGGCGGTGTTGAGGTGAGTGTGATTCCGGAACCGGCGACGTTGGGACTGGTTGCCGTTATCGGTAGTGGGCTGCTTGCGGTTCGTCGAATGTTTTTGATGGGGTAATGGTGGAATAACCGAAACCCGGGGAACATCGTAGAGCCCGCCCACTGACTGGGCGGGTTCTTTTGATTCTTGAAGGAGTAGTATGAAGGAACGGATAAGGTTGGTTTTAGCCGCTGTCTTAATGGGTGTTCTTCCGATGGCGTCGCATGCGGTGTCGCTTGAGTTTGTAGCGGCAGATACGGTGTGGGTCGGGGCTTCCGTCGGAAACGTTTCGATCAGCAGCAATGCCGTGGTCGCCAACGCAACGATTGCCAGTGCAACCAACTTTGCGGTGGTGGGCTCAACTGCGGTTGACTTTGAATTGGCATTCGATGCCGGACTTATGGACGGTAATGGCATCGAAACGAGCGACCAAGTGATTACCATGAATCCCGGTCTGGGTATTACGGGTGGCGGAAGTGGCGGCCTGGGGAAAAATGTTCCGGAAGGGTACACCGTCTCCGTTGATTTCACCCATGCCGGCGAATCCAATGTGCTATCTGTTGCCAAACTAAAGTTTGGTAACTATGGCGGGACCGGAATCGTATCCGACCTTGCGGGGGGATTATTGAACTTCGGCACCGCGGATGTTGATGGAAACGGCTGGTTGGATGTTTCATCGTTAGGAATCACCATTACCGGACCCCAGACTGCCAGTCTGTTTTCCGTGTGGAATAATTCTGGTGCAACGTATCGTCTGGATGGTGTCGAGCTGAATGTGGATTCGCCTGAGACCACCACGAACACCCCCCCCGTGATCGCCACCGGCCCCAATGTGGTCTTCATCATTTGCGACGACCTGAACGATTCGATCGAGGGGTTTGGCGGACATCCACAGGCGAAGACCCCCAACGTGGACCGATTGATGGAGCGTGGCGTACGCTTCCTTAACGCGGAATGCAACGTTCCGATCTGCGGGCCGAGCCGCAACAGCCTCTGGACCGGCATGTATGCCCATACCACCGGGCAGATTGGCCAGAACCAGAGCACCTATCTGAATTCGTTCCGTTATTTTCCTGCATCGGCCCGCGCCAAGACCATTCAGGAACATTTCCGGGACAACGGATATAAAGTGTATGGCACCGGCAAGGTGTTTCATCCGCCGTTCAAGGATGATTCCGTCTACAGCCCCGGTTGCCTGAGCCCCGTTGACGACAACTATGGTCCGTGGGCGATCCACAATGGCACCAATAATGGTCATCCGGCCGTGCCGCAGCCATGGCGAAGCCGGTGGTCCAGTTTTGCTCCGCTGTCCGATGTCCCGAACGAAGCGAACTATCCCGGAGGCGGCTGGGAAGGTTGGAACGGCGGTAGTTTTTTCTACGAATCCGAGACCAACCGCGACTTGATGACCGATGAACAGTCGGCCAATTGGGCCGTCGAGCAGATCAACGCGATCGGTGCCAGCAGCACAACGCAGTCCTTTTTCATGGCCTGTGGCTTTTTCAGGCCGCATAACCCCAACTATGCGCCGAAAAAATATTTCGACCTCTTCAACTGGCAGGATATCATACTGCCGCCTTATTTCAGGGACGACGTCCTCGACTGCGCCACCGTACTGTGGCGCGACCCCATCACGGGCGAGCGAAAAGTCAATTCCACCCAGGATCTGCTTGCCTCCGGAGGAGGAACGGATGAAATCTGGAAAAAATACATGTTGTCCTATCTCGCTTGCGTCGCCTTTATCGACGACTTGACCGGGCAGGTGATCGATGCGTTGGAAGCCAACGGAATGTTGGATAATACGATCATTGTCTTTATCGGCGACCACGGCTTCCACAACGGGGAAAAGGATCATACGTCCAAGAACACGCCTTGGGAGGAAGCAGCCCGGATTCCGATGGTGGTTGTTGCGCCCGGGGTGGCCGCCGGAGGTTCCACGTGCAGCAAGCCGGTTTCGCTGGTGGATCTCTATCCCACCCTGATTGACCTGTGCGGATTGCCGGAACATCCGAACGCCAATTCGGATGCGGCGCCGATCGATGGCCATTCCTTCCGTCCATTCCTCGAAGATCCGGTGAATGGCGTGTGGGACGGACCGCCGGTCGCCTTGACCTCCGTTGCCGGCGGCTATCCGGCACCCGACCAGACGCCGGTTCCTGCGATTTTGCAGCACCACACGGTGCGTAGCGAACGCTATCGCTATGTGCTCTGCAATACGGGAGAGGAAGAGCTGTACGACCAAAAACTTGATCCGCAGGAGTGGAACAATCTCGCGTATCTCCCCGACTATCAGACGATCAAAATGGACCTTCAGGCCGAACTTCTGAAAATCACCGGCATGGCCATCCCGCTGTTTGTCGATCAAAACGCGGCGCCCGGCGGGGATGGACGATCATGGACGACGGCCTTCCAATCCATCGGCGCGGCCGTTGCGGCGTCCTCGACCGGAACGGTGATTCGTGTGGCGGAGGGAACCTATGCGGAAGCGGTTTCGTTGCCGGTGCTGGCGCGGTTGCTCGGTGGATATCCGTCGGGTGGCGGCGAAGCGGAACCGGCTCTCCATCCGACGGTCATCGATGTTTCCCCGTTGGGCAGCGGATTCCGGCCGGTGACGGCCGCACAAGGTGGCTATGTGCGGGGATTCACCCTTACGGGCGGCGACGCCGATTATGGCGGAGGCATCCAGTTTGCCGATTCCGGATGGCTGGTCGAATGCATCGTGGCAGGCAACCAGGCGGTCAACCGGGGCGGCGGCGTAATGGCTTCCGGTTCCGTTTCGATCGAACAATGCATTGTTGCCGACAACCAATCCGCTCCCGCCGCGGCCAGTGGGGTGTCGTTGGGTGGCGGCGGGTTGTATGTCGCCTCCAATGGAGCGGGAACACGTGTGCGCAATTGCGTTTTTTATGGCAACAGCGGGGCCGATGCCGGCGCGGTGTTTCTTACCGGGGTGAAGAATGTCTTTTTCTCGAACTGCACGTTCGACGACCACACCTCCGCCAACGGAAGTACATTCCGCATCCAGTCCTCGTCGGGATGTGAAATCCGCAACTGCATCTTCACGCGCAACCAAGCGGTCGGCAGCATGGTAGACAACAACGGATCGACTTTGTCGGTGAACAACTCCCTGTTCGCAAGCAATGTCTGGACGGTAGCGGAGATTGGCGGAACCACGACCACCGGTGGTCTGGTTGCTGCGTGGCCGGATTATGTCGATGCATCATCCCATGACTACCGTTTGCTGGACGGGTCGCCCGCTATCGACGTTGGTGTCGAGGGCGATGAAATTCCGTTGATTGATTTCGATGGATACGCCCGGCCGCTGGATGGCGACGGCAATGGAACCGCAATTGCGGATGCGGGCGCGTTTGAGTATGTCAATCGGTATGCGGATTCGGATGGCGACTCTATTCTGGATGGCTACGAAATCAAGTTCAGGTTGAATCCCACGGTATCCAATACGCTTTTCGGCGCGCATGCCGACAACGATAGCGACAATCTTTCCAACTATGATGAGTTTATTGCCGGAACGGATCCGATGGATCCTGCATCGTTGCTGGTGATTGACCGTTTTTTTGCCACCAATGGCATCCTGCGGCTGGAGTGGAAGGGGGGCACGGATTCCATGCGGGTGGTGGAAAGCACGTCGTCGTTGACCAATACCGTCTGGACGCCGGTGTATACCAATACGGCCGGATTCGGAGAAGCCGTCAACTACACGCCGCCGACGGGTGAAACGGCGTTTTACCGCTTGCGGGCGAGCAGTGCGGTCGGACTGTAGGCGAGTCGTCGGTTTTGGGGGTGGTTCCGCCTCATCCCGGTGGGACGCGATTGCGTACCTGTACAATCGTTTCGTACATGATAGCATGGAACCGTTCATGTTGAAATGGTGCATGCCCATCAGTGAGTGCGTGCCCGTAAACTATTGAAGGTAAACAGTAATAACAAAGTCCAAGGTGTCAGTCCCGTAGTCTAGTAATCTGGAACAGGGATCGGTCTGCGCATTGGATCCTTTTACGAATAGCGCCACCCATGGAACCTGGAAAACATCACGCAGCAAGAATGGCCATCGGCCTGGCGGGGCTGGCCGCGCTTTGCGCGCCAGGCGCGGTTGCCGGCACGCTGATGCAACGGGCGCTCGACAAGCCGGTGATTCCCATCGACCGCAAC